>JAISQH010000193.1 GCA_031274385.1 Planctomycetaceae bacterium
TCAAAAACAGTGCAAGTTAAAACCAACCTTGAATTTCTTTGCGTCTTTGCGCGCAATCTTGAAAAACAAAATAGACAGGTACACAAATTGTAGTGGCTGGTTTCAAATCCTAATCTGTATCATCGGTCGAGTGCAAGCGAAATCCGGTCGACGAAGTGCAAAAAAGTTGTCATCGGTCGACCGGAATTCGCCCGTACTTATTGTTGCATTTATTGACGAACGAATGCCTCTTGACTTAACTTTTTGAATCATAAAATGCTAATGAAAGTAAAAGGGTGATGGAAAAACTTATAACATACACTGACGACACATGATTGTCAGGACATGACCGGATTTCGCTCGCAACAACGTTTTTGGGTCACTTCAAAATGCGGAGAGAGAATTTTCTCATGACATATTGATTCCTTTCAATATTTTTCAAAAAAAAATAAAATAATCCACCCAAACCACCACTCCAATCAATCTCGCGCATTTTACAAATCTTCACAAACTTAATCAATACAAAAAAAGATGTGTGGTATAACAAGGGCAAGCCCCCGTCGCTAACGTCATGCGAATATATTTACGAATTGTTATTCCATAAAGGGAAAAATAGCCGAAAATTCAAGTGAAATGAGTAATCTTACTGAATAACCTGCCAATTGAGGTAAATCATCAATTGGTACGTCCAAGGTTGCGTCCATGGATTCCAGGTTGGATATGTTGCGGACATGACGGAGATTGCCAGGAGTGTGAGAGCGATGGCGCGGCTCCAGCGGAATCGGCTCAACCAGTCTGCCGCAGTAACAAGCGGAACACTCCACAACGGCACGAACCAGAATAGCCAACGCAATGCCGAAGTCATGCCGCCGTAATTCCGGTTTGGTTGTTCCTGTAACATGTAAAATGTGAAGACGATCAAACTCAACAAAAGAACCAACAACGCAAGAGAACGGAATCGTTTGTCAAACGGTTGAATTGTCCAGATTCCGAGACCGGCAAAACTCAAAATCCAGACGGGTGTTAGCAGAAACAAACCGTGATGACCGACAGTTGTATGAATGAAGTAGTTGAATCGGGACGGTTCGCCCTGATCAATGCCGACCGGATTTTTCCAATAACTGTCACGCAAAACACCGCCCCGTTCGTATTCGTAAAAATACCAATCCCGTTGACTATAAGCAGGAAGCAACGTTTGATGAGCGATATAATTTGTCGCAAAAAAAGCGGCGGCAACAATAACTGTACCGGACAGATAACCGAGCAGGGTTTGCCGCCGGTATTTCAGGAGCAGCATCAAACCAAGTGCCGCGCAAAACGACAAGGCGGGAAGTTCGCAAGCCGCCGCCAAGAACCCGAAAAAACCGGCACAGAAAAAATACCGCCACCGGGTTTCCTCATCAAACAAAATCCGTACACCGCAGTAAAATGAAATGGTGACGCAAAACACTGCCGGAAGATGATTATTCAAGGTGACAGCGAAGGTTGATAAAAACGTTCCGAAACAAACAAACGCCGCACTAAAAATCCGTCCCCAATCCGTTGTTCCAAACCGTTCAATTAACCGTACTAAAAGAACCCAGCAGTACACAAGCGGCAACAAATTGCACAGAATTAAAATGATTCGGACAACAAAATAAGGATCATGACCGAGCGATAATCGTTGACCGCTGCCCCAATAAAGAACCGCGTAGGGGATAGCCAACACGGTGGGGAGCAACGGCGGTTTGCTCGAATAAAGGTAAGCCTGTTCCGGTTGATCCGGCAATTCGTGTTTCACCATATCGATGGTGTCCCAACCCTTCACATCCTGAGCTTTGTCAATGGCGTACCAAACGTATCGATATTGTTCGGAGCCGTCCTTGTTCGTGATTTTGCGGACAACCCGCATGTCCGGTTCAACCAGAACCCGAATCGTACACCAACGGCTTCGGTCATTGCCGCTGAGAAACGGACTCTCAAGCGTGGCATTTTGTACAAGATTTTGATACGCTTTTTGCAATTCCGCCTGAATCCGTTCTTCGTTGTCGGTCAATTGACGGAGTTCGGCTTCTTTCGCGTCCAATCTCGGTTGAACTTGCGCAAGACGCAACCGCTGGAGTTCACGAACATCCACCCGATCCACCGCAAGAATCCGTCCTAAAAGGGTGGCGGCGGCAATAAAAATGAGAAGCGCGTAAATTTGTTGACGTGTCATTGTTCACGGTTCCCGATTTGTGTGTTGTTATGAAAAGAAATTGTTACTTCCGGCGAAGTAATATATTCGGTAACAGTCTCTTTTGTTTTTTTAAGGATTGCGCGCAAAGACGCAAAGAAATTCAAGGTTAGTTTTAACTTGTTCTGTTTTTGACAGTGTTCATTATTATTTTATTCAAGGAAGATTTTTAGTAACTGTCTATAATGAATACATGATAACAATCTTCTTTAACTTCTTTCTTCTTGTAAAAAACGAAATGGACAATGACGAAAAAACTCAACAATAAAATTGATAATAGGATGTGACGAAGATGTTCGTTTGATTCTTTGCGTCTTTGCGCGCAAATGAAAGAAAATAGACCGTTACATCAATAATCATCCGGCAGCCGTTTCATTTGACGCAACGAAAAAACGGGACCTTCTTTACAGACATAGACGGGACCGCAATTACAACGTCCGCATTTTCCGACGCCGCATTTCATTCGGTTTTCGAGGCTTGTAAAAATATTGGCGTCATCCATTCCGGCTTCGGCGAGAACGGGGAGCGAAAATTTAATCATAATCGGCGGTCCGACAACTAAAGCGGCGGCGTTTTTCGCATCGAATTTTGCTTCTTTGAGAATGGTCGGCACGAATCCGATTTTGCCGTTCCACTCCGGTGTTTCACCTCCCGGATCAACCGTTTGTAAAACATCGACATTGGGAAATTCCGTCCATTTTGCCAAATCGGTTCGGAAAACAAGATCGCCGACAGTTCGTGCGCCGTACACGATGGTAATTTTGCCGTATTTTTCCCGATTTTCGAGAGCGTACCAGATGGCACAACGAATCGGCGGCATTGCGATTCCGCCGCCGACAAACACAAGGTCTTTACCTTCCCATTCTTTCATAGGATAAGCGTTACCGTAAGCACCGCGAAAACCGATGGTTTCGCCGGGAACAATTTCCCACATTGCTTCTGTTACTCTGCCGGTTTTGCGAAAACAAAATTCGAGATAGTCTTTCCAATTGGAACTGGAACAAATATTGAAGGTCGATTCGCCGTAACCGAACACGCTGTAAAGTCCGAATTGACCGACGTTGAAAGAAAAATTCTTTTGTTTTTCCTCGTCACGAAATCGGATTTTGACCGATTTCACGTCTATTGTATGCTGTGTTGTTTCAATAACTTCCATCAGATCCGGCTTATAGATGTTATCGTTCATTTTTTCTTTATGGGGTTGGAAGCAAGAAGTTGGGAGTGACCGTTTTGATCGGGTTGAATTTTGATCAGGTTGAATTGTTGAATAAAACGGATTATATCATTCTCAAATTGAAAAATAAATGCCCCTGAAAGGAATTAGCCCAATTAATTCCGGCGGTTTGCGGTGTCGATGGAATTGAGATCGTGGGTACGGCGAGAATGTCGTACCCACGTCGATTAAAGAGGAAGATCGGTGCAGGAATCATATACTTTTTACACTTTAAAATTCACTTTCACGTGTTCCGTTTAGGCGTTTAGGCTTGAGGCATTAGGCTTGCTTTTCAAACGCCTGCTGCCTCAAGCCTTATTGCCTGCGTGAAGTCTAAAACCGAAAACTCAAGTACAAAGTGTATACGATTACGATAAAACGACCCGAACTCCGAAATCATCGAGCAATTTCAATGGACAATCGTCATCGTTCAAATTCCCGCGCACACGAAACGCCAAATCAAAATTCTTTGGCATCAATCCATGACATTAACTTTCGGAGCCGGCGTCCAACCTCTTCGAGTTGATGTTGGCGTTGGATTGCCCGGATTCGTTTGAACTTGGGAGCCCCCACCTTGTTTTCAAGCAACCATTCTTTGGCAAACTCGCCGGTTTGGATTTCGGTTAAAATCTTTTTCATTTCGGCTTTGGTTTCATCGGTGACGATTCTCGGACCTCGTGTGTAATCGCCGAACTCTGCCGTATTGGACACGCTGTAACGCATGTAATTCAAACCGCCCTGATAAAACAGGTCAACAATCAATTTGAGTTCGTGCATGCACTCAAAGTAAGCCATTTCGGGTTGATACCCTGCTTCGACCAGCACTTCAAACGCCTTCTGAACCAATGCGGAAACGCCTCCACAAAGAACAACTTGTTCTCCGAACAAATCGGTTTCGGTTTCTTCGGCGAACGTTGTTTCGATGACACCGCCTCGCGTTCCGCCGATTCCTTTGGCGTATGCCAATCCGATTTTCCGCTCTTTGTCGCCGGCACCTTCGCCAAGCGCAATAAGACACGGAACACCGCCGCCTTTGACAAATTCACTCCGCACAAGATGACCGGGACCTTTGGGAGCGATAAGAATGGAAGTAACACCTTCCGGCATGTTGAACTGACCGTAATGAACATTGAAACCATGTGTTGCGATGATGATATTCCCTTTGGAGAGGTTGGGACGAATTTGCGATTCGAAGATACCCGCCTGAAGTTCATCGGGAAGCGTCAGAACAATCAAATCGGCTCGTTTAACCGCTTCTTCGGTTGAGAGCGGTTTGAACTTGTCCCGAACCGCCAACTCGTAATTGGCAGTTCCCTTGACTTCGGCAACAATCACATCGCAACCGCTGTCATGGAGATTTTGGGCGTGCGCGTGACCTTGCGAACCATAACCGAGAATCGCGATTGTTTTGCCCTTAAGTTTGGAAAGATCAGCGTCTTTTTCGTAATAAATCGTTGCAGCCATAGTGGAAAATAGTGGAAAGGAGTGGAGTGTGGAAAGACTAAAAACGGAAAAACGGATCGTATTTTACAGCAGATCGCTCAAAACAGGCATGATTCAAGATTCATTTGATCAAACGCCGTTTATTGAATGCTGTTTGCTGTAAAACAGACATTGCCCGATACAAGTTTTCAATGAAATTGTTCACCGAAAAACCGGAACAGAGGATAATTATAAGATGATTTTAGGAATGTGGAATGGTGTATGCTCCCTTTTTGGGGGTGTTTTTCCAATTTTATGATTTTAGAAGTCTTTTTTTGACCGCAACGGTCAAGTAATATCGATTTTAGCCGCGTCAACATGGGCAACGGGTCGCTCAAAACAAAAAAAGGCAGACCGTTTAGGTAAGGTAGGCAAACGCTCTCCGTAGCGGTCGCGTTGGCGTACTCGCCAACCCGAACACCGGAAGGCATGGCGTCAAGTCGTCGAGTACGCCGACGCTATTTACCAAATATCTCGGAGAGAGGTTGCCTACCTATTTTGTTTAGTTGAAATTCCATAAACGGAACGCCGGGAAATCCTGCCAATTCCTTTCACGGTGAAAAAAACGGAACGGGGGGAATTTTTTTGTTTTATTTGAAATTTTCTCCAATTTATATGTAAATCTACCTGACTGAATGGAAATTCCCCATGATTCACAACGTTTTCTCCCAGTCTCATTGATGACTCTCTCTGAGAGTATGCTCTCTGACCCAGAGGTAATAGAGAATTGACAATTGACAATTGAAAATTGACAATGGGGGAGGGAAAATAGATTGGGCTTGTTCCTAAACTTGAACAAGAGTGTATTGTTTTTTTAGTTTTGTCAGCAGATGATACAGATTTGACAGATTTTCATAAAAAACCAATCTGTATCAATCTGTAAAATCTGTTGACAATATCTTCACTTACCTTTCATTAACTTCCTGTGAATTATTCCTACGAATAAAAATTGTGCAATGGAAATGAGAGAACTTGGTGCAAGGTTTCACTCCTTCAATTTGCTTTCAAGAAGAGAGACAATATGCCTGTTAAAAAGATGTTGCAACTCTATTGGTTTTCCGGTTCCGGTAACACGCTTCGGGCTGCTGAAGTATTTTCAGGACAATTACGGGAACTCGGTTGGACGGTCAAACTTTGTTCCCTTGAAAAATCAGACCCGACAAAGATTGACCCGATGGCGGTTTTGGGTATTGCGTTTCCAACGCACTGTTTTTCGATACCGGAAATCGTCCGTTCATTTGTAAAATCGCTCCCCAAAGTTGACGGAACCGCCGCAATAATGCTCGGAA
>JAISQH010000248.1 GCA_031274385.1 Planctomycetaceae bacterium
GTTTTTTAATAGTCGCGCAGCGACGACATGATGCATAACCGGTGATGGAGCGCAGCGCAATCACCGGATCGCGTCCATCCAAACGACAAAGTCGCGCAGCGACGACATTATCGAATAAATTCTCTTTTATCTAATTCCATGCCCATCTTTTTGATGATGTCGTCGCTGTGCGACTTGATAATAGAGAGGATGTTGTTCCGGCGGTTGCGCTGCGCTACACCGCCGGTTATGCATAATAACGTCGCTACGCGACTAGGAAAAACAAAAATAGACAGTTACCTTCTTCCTTCGACATCGAAAATCGGCTGGACAAGATTCACGCGTTTGATCCGCTTCTGAGGTTCAAAATTCTTGTTCTAAATATGAAAAGATGGACTCTCTTTAAAATCCTTTGTGTCCTTGGTGCTTTGGTGCACAATTATAGAGCTGTGTTTTGAATGTTGCAGTTCGACTGTATCATTGAGTCAGGAAAAGGTAAAAAAAAGAAAAAACAATTTTCATTTTGGGTCGAAATAGCCGACAAAGAGAGTGAAGAACCTCCCAAGATTGATTTCTTAACTGATTTTCGGTTAAGTTTCCCCTATTACAGGGACGATAACATTTTAAAGGATCAATTTTGGGGCAGACGACCGTTAAAGGTACACTGTATTGAACAGTACGTTTTTGAATGAACTCAGGTAGGAGGAAGGCAATGCGACTCGTTTTAGTTCCGCTCATACTCGCCGCAATTCTGGCTCTTGTGCCGACCGCGGTTCACGCAAACAGTAATCAGGCGGCGGCGGAAAAAATCGCTGCAAGTTTGGGAGATCGTTTCCCCGGTTACGATATTGCTGTTTCCTATCAAAACGGAAAAGTCCGGTTGGTTGGTCAAGTCGGTTCACTTGATGTTATGCACCAAGCCGTAGAACACATCAAACAAATTCCCGGTATCAAAATAACAGAAATTGATAACGGTTTGCGTGTGGCTGGCAATCCGGTGGCTCCGGTTCAGGTTGCTCCGTTGGGACAGAATAATAATCAGACCCGTTCTGCAACAACTCCGGCGGCTTCCTCGACTCCAACCAAACGTTCCATTTGGTCACCCCAACCTCAAGCACAACCCCAATCGCAAATTGTTACGGCACCTGTTCCGATGCCGGGACGACCGGAATCATCCCAAGCACTTGTTGTTCAGGTTGCCAATCACAATCCGCCTGCCGAAACACCGCCATATCTGCCGATGAGTGCGAACGCTGTACCGCCCGAATACGCTCAATACGCCCATCCTTACGGGCAACATTATCAGTTACAACAACAGCAATTGGCGGCACAACAACAAGTTGTTCCGATGGCTTACCGACCCGAAGCCTACGGTCCGCAGGGACCGTTGCCGGGGCAGTACAATCAACCAAGTCTTCCCGATTATGCTTGGCCCAGTTACGCTTGTTATCCGAACTACGCTGAAGTTTGCTATCCGAAACAGTATTCACCGAAAGCGTGGCCCTATGTTGGTCCGTTCTATCCTTATCCACAAGTTCCGCTCGGTTGGCGGAAAACAACTCTCGAATGGCATGATGGTTGGTGGTGGTTGGATTTTGATGACGGAACACCAAACGGACCGTTTTCACCGCTTTTCCGTCAACCGGTACGCTACACTTATTAATATTAATAACAGCAAGTAAAAAAGGTAAGAATTAGTAACCGGAACAGAGTGAGTAAAAAGTTGGAAAAGGGAGAGTTGAGGAATGGGGATGAAAATGAAAAATGAAAAATGAAAATGAAATAAAGGGGTTCGGAAAAGGGGAATCGTTTTTCTGAAACTCTTTTATTTCATTTTCATTTTCATTTTTTATTTTCATTCTTTATTTTGTGTTCGCTAAACAGACTCCATCAAAAAAGTCGAAAAAATCCGCAAGTTCTGCTTTCGGATGGAACGATAATGATTGTAAGGATTGAGAAGGGATTCAATCAGAACCGTGACCGGTCAGGAAACGGTGAAGCGTCTCTCACATAAGTATTCAATTTGTCGAGGATGGACAGATGACGAAAAAACTCGTTTCATTTGGTTTTGCCGGACTGGTTCTCATTTCAATTGTTACAACAACGGGTTGTTTGACCTACGGACCGACGCTTGGCATTGCGAGTATTCCTGTTCCGGTAAGTCCTTATTTGCAGCAAGGATATGAGGATTTAGCGTTTGAAAAGGAACGTTACAACAAAGTGGCGATTCTTCCTCCGATTACGGATACGGAGCCTCATGCACAAGACCCGCCTTCGGATGATCAGGTCATACGGCAACTAGAAAAGATTCGTCCTGTTTCCGGGTCAGTTCCCGGAACAGAAACAACCTATCGTAACGTCAAAGGAATTACCAAAGAACTCATTGCCGATTATATTGATCCGCCGCGAGTCATGCCGCTTGTCGGGCCTGTTCAGTTGCACCACGCTCATTATAAATGTACAGTGTACTTCGAGGAAACAACCAATGTTGGTTGGCCCATTCCTTACACGATCAAAAATGAAGATGCAATGGAGGTGTTCTATATTGATCTTGACCATCTGCATCGTGTTGCCGGCGGGCAGGCGGACGTTCCGAATATGTAATATTTCCTGTTGATGAGTTTTCGGTTTTTGAGTAATTGAATTTTTTTTGCAGGAATCTGTGATCATTCGCCGCGAATTTTTACAATGTTGTAGGAATTACGCGGCGATTTTGTTGTTTTTTCTTGCTGTTTGCCCTTGCCATGCAAGCAGCCTTACCAACCTTTTTGACAACGTAAATTAAATTAAGGAACCCAACCGATGTCCACCATCAAAGGAAGCCAAACGGAAAAAAATCTATTAAAAGCGTTTGCCGGAGAATCTCAAGCAAGAAACCGTTATACTTTTTTCTCTGCCAAAGCGTCCGAAGAAGGATATGAGCCTATTGCCCATATTTTTCTGGAAACAGCCGAACAAGAAAAAGTTCATGCTTTTCAATTTTTCAAATACCTTGACGGTGGCGGGGCACTTGAAATTACTGCGAGTTATCCTGCCGGTTCGATTTTGACGACAGAAAAGAACCTCGAAGAAGCCGCCGCCGGAGAACTCGAAGAATGGTCAACTCTTTATCCTGAATTTGCAAAAATCGCAAAAGAAGAAGGATTTACCGATGTTGCGAAGACTTTTACGGCAATAGGCGTTTCGGAAAAACAACACGAGAAACGTTATCGTGGTTTTCTGGAACACTTAAAAGCCGGAGACCTTTTCAAGCGGGCAGGTGTTATTTGGCGTTGCCGTCATTGCGGTTTTATCAGCAGTTCTCCGAGTGCGCCAAGCGTTTGCCCGGCGTGCAGAATGACGCAATCCTGGTTCGAAATCCTCGCCGAAAATTGGTAAAAATAAGTTGCCTACCTACCTTACCTCATTGAAACTCCATAAACGTAACGGTAGTACCAAGCTCTCTCATTTTTATTGCCTCATTGTTATTGGGGGGACGCGATTCACAAGTCGTGTTAGCGACGGGGGCTTGCCCCCGACGAAATTGATTTATATTGTACGCTTGCGTCCGCGATCAATCAATTTCGTCGGCAATCAATTGAAGGGGAAAGACCTCGTCGATTCCTATTTCGGGGGCGTTGCCCCCTTGTTCTACCCCACCATTTTTTTGAGACACGAACCAGACGAACAATACAAGATAAACGAAAGAGCCATCATCAATTCTATTTTAGTCGCGCTAGCGACGACATGATGCATAACCGGCGGTGTAGC
>JAISQH010000293.1 GCA_031274385.1 Planctomycetaceae bacterium
CCGCACAAAAAAATTCAGGAGGTGTTGTCAGTGATCAAAAATAAATAACACAGCAACCAAAAAAATAAAACAAAAAATAAACGTAAACCCCTACCACAAAAGATTACAGCAGCATTAGGACGTTGCCCGACGTTATGAGATGAAGCCTCTTCGAGGTATTAAATCTGGTTGTTACGGAACAAGGGAAGTTGGAGAAAAGGTCTAATAAAATCACAGTCAATCAATTAATCAGTTTAATCAAAGTTCAGACAACCTCTCATTAACTTCCTGTAAATGATTCCCTCGAATAAAAATGACGCAATGGAAATGAGAGAGCTTCTACTGTTGCGTCTTTGTTAAAAACGCCCGACTCAATGCTCCGAGAGTCAAATTCGATGCTCCGAGAGTCAAATTCGATGCTCCGAGAGTCAAATTCGATACTCCGAGAGTCAAATTCGATGCTTCGAGAGTCAAATTCGATGCTCTGAGAGTCAAATTCGATGCTCTGAGAATCAAATTCGATACTCCGAGAGTCAAATTCGATGCTCTGAGAATCAAATTCGATGCTCCGAGAGTCAAATTCGATGCTCCGAGAACCGGTCATTGATTTGCGGTTTCCATCAACAGTGTCTCAACCAAAACCGGAATACCTTTCCAAAATCCGAAATAATCGGAAAAATTCCTCTCCGGCATATTTGGAAAATTCCCGATTTTTGTCGAAATTTCTTTTTCTTTTTGTTGTTCGATTGTTTTTCCTCTCTTTTTCTCGATTTTTGAAGTCCGAAAGTGTATAATAACGGTTAATATCTTTTAATTGTTCGGTCGTTTTATGCGCTCTTTTGGAGGCTTTGTAATGGCGATACCCTATTTTGTCAATTTTCGTCAATTCGCATGGATTTTGTTCCTTGCTCTTATTTTATTCCAACCCGGTTGTTCCGGTTGTCGGAAAAAGACGTTGGAAGTTCCGCCAACGGAGCCGGCAAATACAACGGTTGAGGCTGTCACATCGGAACCGATGAAACCGGCGAACCTCGAACCGTCTAAGCCGGAACCGTCTCAGCCGGAACCATCTAAGCCGGAACCGTCCCAGCCGGAACCGTCTAATAAATCGGAGCCGTCAAAACCGGAACCGCCCAAACCGGAACCGTCTAAACCGGAAGAAAAGGTCGAAGTTTCCAAATCGAAACCGATGAATGCTCCCAAACCGCAACCGGTAAAAGTCGAACCGAAAAAAATTGACTCTTTTAATTTAGCGGAGCAAAAAAAAGCCGAAGAAAAAGCCGGTGAAACGGTTAATACGGTTTCGCCGGTCAATACGAAATCACCGGTTCAGACAAAGTCGCCGGTCAATACGGAGTCACCGGTTCAACAAGTTGAGCCGATCAAAAAGCCGCAAGCGTCAGGATTGATGTGGTTGAATCGGATTTTGAGACTTGGTTTTATCGTTATTCTTGCAGAGGAAAAAGGAACCTCCCAACCGGAACCGCCAATAACGGAACCGACAACACCGGAACCAACAACGAATGAAATCAAACCGGAAGATTTGAAAAACAAACCGGAACCGTCAACACCGGAACCATCAACACCTGAACCATCAACACCGGAACCGGAAAGACTGACAAAATCTCCGCAATCTCCGCTGTTGCTCAACGAAAAACATTCGGAAAAAACAGAAGAAACGGACGGAGTTGGAAAAACGGTAAAAACACTTCGGTTTAATTTCAAATATGCACCTTGGAAGGATGTTATTGAATGGTTTGCCGATCAAGCGGGTTTGTCGCTTCAAGCGGATAATGTGCCGCAGGGGTCGTTGAATCTGACCGATAACCGGTATTACACGCCCACTGAGGCTCTTGATGTTCTCAATTCTTATCTCTTATTCAAGGAATACACGATCCTCCGCAAGGGAAATTCGATGTTTGTCATTTATTTACCGGACGGTATTCCGCCGAATCTGTTGGAACCCATTACGCCGGAAGAACTTGATGAACGAGGAAAATACGAAATCTGCCGTTGTGTTTTTAGCCTGAATCGGACAACACCGGATATTATTCAAGCCGAAGCGGAAAAATTGCTCGGACCGCAAGGTAGTCTGGTTGCCTTACCGAAATCGCAACAAATTGTTATTACGGAAACCGCCGGAACACTTCGGACGATTCGTGATATTATCAAGCGGATTGATGACCCGGATGCGTTATCTTCCGGTTTAATTCATGTTGTCGAAATGCAAAATCTTTCCGCCGACGAAGCTCTCGGAATCATGCGAAAACTCCTTGCGATTGAGGAATCCGATAGCTCGCTTCGAACGGCGGTGGATATATCCGGTACGAAAATTTGGATGTCGGGACGCGGCGATATGATCGAACGGGCGAAGGAAATTATCAAAACAATTGACAGTTCATTTGCTTCAAAAGACATTTTGCTCGAAGGTCAACCGCAATTTGAGGTTTATGATGTCGGAATCGCTAACCCGACGGAAGTGCTTGCGGTACTTCAAACGCTGCTTGCCGGAACGCCCGATGTCCGGTTGTCGCTGGATACGAAAACCGGCGGTATTGCGGCTCTCGGACGCCCTGCCAATCACGCAACCATTCGGGAAACCATCAGGCAAATGCAACTCAATGTTCCAAAAATTGAAGTGATTTCGCTCAATCGTTTGAGTCCGGCTTCCGCAGTTGATTCGATCAAGAAGTTTTTTGCAACATCAACGGTTTCGGATAGTAGTGCTTCGGCTGCTAAAACAACACCCGGTGTTTCGGCTCCGACGGTGGAAGCGGATATTTCGGCACGGCGAATTATTGTTCGGGGAACGGTTTCGCAAATTGCAGAGATTCGGGCATTGCTCCTGAAACTCGGTGAGGACGGAACCGGCGGCAAAATCGCCAATACCTCAACAATTCGTAACATCCAGCTTTCTCCGGCAGCAACCGCCTTAGTTCTTGATCAACTCAAGGAAATTTGGCCCAAACTCGAACAAAGTGAAATCAAAATTGTTACGCCGTCGGCAATTGTTCCGATGCGTTCAACCCATGAATTAAAAAATGATTTAAAAAATGATTTGAAACCTAAAGATGAAAAAAAGGACGAAAAATTGATGGACGAACTGATTGACGAAACTTTCGATAAGGAACCGCCGATCACGCAATTCAGGAACAACCCGCGTTACCTTTCTGTTCAGCAAACGAAAATAACCGAAACAGAATCGCCGCACCAACCAACTTATCAACCGATTCGAACTTCGGAAGTTTCTGAAACAGAAGAATTAAAACGTCAGATCAACGAGTTACAAAAAAAACTGGAGACAATCCAACTCTCTTCCCAACCGCAAACAACCAATCCCAAGCCGCAATCACTGCCTCCGGTTGTTGTTTCATCGGGACCCAACGGTTTGATGATTTCTTCGGAAGACCCGGAAGCATTAAACAAATTGGAAGAATTGATCCGAATGCTTTCTGATGAATCGGTTTTGGGCAAAACATCGCTGGCGGTTTATTATCTCAAAAATTCGACGGCGGAAGTTGTTGCGCAAACGTTGCAAACGTTGATGAATTCCGGTAATTCGTCCACATTTGGAGTGAGCGGAGCCGGATCGGTTGATACTTCGCCGTCGTTTGAAGGCGAGCAACGTGCTGAAGTGCTTGGTTTGTTAACGTTCGGAAATTCGATTGAAAAAACCGGTCCGGTTTCCATTTCGGCGGATGCCCGGCTCAATGCGTTGCTTGTTCAGGCGAATCCGGTGGATCACAAGACAATAGAGCGGTTGTTACCGATTCTTGATCAGGCGGACGCTCAAGGCGGTGATATTTTGAATCGTCCGAAACCGCGTCTGATTCCTTTGAAAAACATGCGGGCGGAAGAAGCCCAAACGGTTGTTGAAAAAGTGTACGCGAATCGGCTTCAAAGCGGAACCGGCAATACTGCCGCGTCGGCAACTTCAAGCAGCAATCGAGGTACGACTCGGCGGTCTTCCGGCGGTGAACAAATGGCAATGCCAATGATGCCGCCGATGATGCCCGGTATGATGCCGGGCGGAATGTCGGGCGGTCCCGGAGCAATGATTCAACAACTCATGGGGCGAATGGGAGGAAGCACAAGCGGAGGTAGTTCTACGGTGAAAGAGCCGGAACCAACCATGACTCTTGGTGTTGACAGCCGTTCAAACTCCTTGATAGTTTCCGCACCGGAATCTCTGTTCCTGCAAGTTGAGGCGTTTGTTAAAGAACTGGATGCGATGGCTGTTCAAACGGAAACAGTGGTTGAAGTGGTTCCGTTCAAAATCAATTCGGATCTTGCCCGGCAAGTTATTAGTAACGTGTACGGCGATTCGGTCAAATTTTCAACCAGCCGATCTTCCACTTCGTCAACAACCAATAGTGGTTTCGGCGGTTTTGGCGGCAGCAATAACCGTTTCGGTAATAGCTCAACCGGGCGATTCGGCGGAACCGGTAACAATAATATTTTCGGCGGCGGCACGAATCCGTTCTTAAACATCATGCGCGGCGGCAATTTTGGCGGTGCCGGTTTAGGCGGTGGCGGTTTCGGCAACAATAATCCCGGCAGCGGATTCGGAACACGTCCCGGCGGTTCCGGTCGTTAAAAATTCTGTATCACAACAATTATTGCACGATTTCCAATCGAATTTGTTAATCGGATTGGGTTTGAATGCGGTTTGTAATTTGCATTAAAAAACCGATTCGTTCTCTCACGAATATTGTTGTCAAAAATAGTGAACGGTTACAATTATTTTTTGAGTTTTGAACTTTTTTATTCATTATCAAAGGATATACTTCCGGCAGTCACACGATTGATGTTTTGGCAAATTATTTGGCAAATTGTTTTGGTATTGAATAAAAACAACTCCGAAGGAGTTTCATTTGGATAACCCCGTGCAAGCGGAGCGCAGCACGGGGTAAGTCGTCACAAATTTACCGGAACT
>JAISQH010000319.1 GCA_031274385.1 Planctomycetaceae bacterium
CTTTTTTAACCACGAAAAACACAAAAAAACACGAAAGAATTTTTGTTATCACTTTTTTACTATAACATATTGACTGCAATTGTATTTTTCGTGAAATTTCGTGTGTTTCGTGGTTAATCTCAGTTTTTAGAAGTTCCCTAAAATGAATCTTTCGTATGTGTTCTTTGTGCCTCTGTGCGCAACTCATTTTGAGCGTTGCACATTGACTGTATTATCTTGCTGTCCCGTTGACGTGAACTGCAACATTGGTAAAATAGGAGACTCTTTCGTTTTCCTTGTTTTTCCGATCTTTTATATTTTATTCAACTTAATTTAACATACGGAATGGCAGAGATCATGGTACACGATGTAACACTCATTACCGGAGACGGAGTTGGTCCCGAACTGGCTGACGCAGCACGGCAATGTGTTGATGCTACCGGTGTCAATATTCATTGGGACGTTCAAGAAGCAGGCATTGATGTTATGGCAAAATCGGGTACGCCGTTGCCAGAGTCCGTTTTGGAAAGTGTTCGCCGAACGAGATGTGCCTTGAAAGCCCCTATCACCACACCCATCGGAACCGGTTTTCGAAGCATTAACGTCCATCTGCGGCAAGAGTTAGGATTGTTTGCCTGTATCCGACCCTGTAAGTATTACCCCGGTGTTCGAACATTTTACAATCAGGTTCCCGTCGATCTGGTTCTTTTTCGGGAAAATACGGAAGATTTGTACGCCGGTATCGAATTTGAAAAAGGCGGCGAAAAAACAAACGACTTGATCGCAACAATCAACTCCTTGACAACCGGTCGAAAAATTACAACTTCGCCCGCCGAAACAGGCGTTTCAATCAAACCCATCAGCGTTTCCGGTACAGAACGGATTGTTCGTGCGGCGTTTGAGTATGCGAGGGAAAACAACCGGAAAAAAGTAACTTCGGTTCACAAAGCCAATATTATGAAATACACCGATGGTCTTTTTCTTGAAGTGTCGAGGCAGGTTGCTCAAAATTACCCGGATATTGAGTTCGAAGACCGAATCGTGGACAATATGTGTATGCAACTTGTTCAAAAACCGGAATTGTACGATATTTTGGTTTTGCCGAATCTGTACGGTGATATTTTGAGTGATCTTTGTGCCGGTTTGGTGGGCGGTCTTGGTGTGGCTCCGGGTGCCAACATCGGACCAAACGGTGCCGTTTTCGAAGCAACACACGGTTCCGCCCCAAAATACAAAGGACAAAACAAAGTGAATCCGGTAGCGTTAATTCTTTCCGGAATGCTGATGCTTCGGCATTTGAAGGAATTCGAAGCGGCTGCGCGGCTTGAACAGGCTGTTGCTGCCGTGATTGCGGAGGGTAAGAGTGTGACCTACGATCTTAAAACCAACCGCAACGACCCAACCGCAGTCGGAACCCGCGAAATGACCAACGCCATTTGCCGGAAACTCAAATAAAAATCTTTGCGTCTTTGCGTGCAAATTTCAAAAGAACGAAATAGCGGTGACTCAATTTTTTCTCCCGACGTATTCGATAATTCCGATGAGCAACAGGACGAGGAATGTTTGTAAAAAAATCAGTGAGGCTCCGATAAAGTTGACTTGATACATTAATAATGATCCGAAACAACAAATGGTTGTTGTCAGATAAACCATTAAAACCGCTTGCGTCTTCGAAAATCCAAGATCGACAAGACGATGCGAAAAATGATTCTTGTCACCGATAAACGGGCTTTTTCCGTTGCGGATTCGTATCAGGACAACAGTTGTTGTATCGTAAATCGGAACGGCAAGAATCAATAGCGGCACAAAAACTGTTTGGGCTGCAACAGCTCCGCCGTAACCGGAAAAAGTAGCGGTTAATGTCACAGCAGACAAAAGGAAACCAATAAAATACGCTCCGCCGTTGCCCATAAACATTGAGGCACGAAACGGATTGTTGTACACCAAAAAGCCCGCCACCGCCCCGACAAGAATCAGAAGGAACCCCGCAACAAAAAATTGCGGCTGATGCGACGCCGGATTCGGTGAGAGGAACATAACTGCAGCAAGAAACAAACCGCAAATCGCCGCAGTTCCTGCTGAAAGTCCGTCCATATTATCCAGCATATTGAACGAGTTAATGAGTCCGACAATCCAGATCACACTCAAAATATTCGTGAGAATCGGAGCGTCAATAAAGGCGGTCAGCCGCCAACCACAGCAAACAGTTATTATTGCCACGAATAGTTGAACACCCAGCCGAAGCCGCCAATTCAGATTGAAACGGTCATCCAGTGTACCGAGAATCAGTAAAAGACTGCCAAGTCCGAGAAGAGTCCAGAGTTGACCGCTTCGATACCACATGCCATCAAGGTGAATTGTTATCGCAGTTGGAAACAAGAACCGAAACGCATCAAAATGGAACAGAAGAAAAAGGAAAAGTTGGAAAAACGCAAACGGAATTAAAACTCCGATTCCAATTCCCAGACCGCCTCCGGTTGGAATCGGTTGCGTATGAATTTTCCGTTCGCCGGGCTTGTCAACAAAACCCCAATCAACAGCCAAACGCCGAACCAACCAACATGATACCGCACTAAAAAGGAATGCCGTCAAAAAAGCAATACAAAAAACAGGGAACATGGATTGAGTTCTAAAAATAGGTGAATCGGAACATGTTGCAGTAACTGTCTCTTTTTATTTTGCACGCAAAGACGCAAAGAATCAAAGGAATACATTTTTCGCAACAAGTTATCAATTTGGAAGATTCTACGTAACTGTCTATTTTATTTTTTAAGGATTGCGTGCAAAGTAACTAAAACAACTCCTTCGGAGTTGTTTTAATTCATCGTTCATAGTTCAATACCAAAACAATTGACCAAATAATTTGCCAAAACATCAATCGTGTGACTGCCGAAAGTATAACAAAATTTCGTTTTTG
>JAISQH010000322.1 GCA_031274385.1 Planctomycetaceae bacterium
GTTTGTGGTTGGGGATTTGTGGTCAATAAATCGCTTGCGTCACAAACCACAACACACAAATCTCAAACACATGTTTTGCAACAATCAAATCATTCTTCGCAAAACGAAACCATTCTTTGATTAGGTAAATATCTGTCATACAACAAGACTCCATCTCTTACAATTTTTCGTTCAAGTGTTGGTTGTTTGCTTCGATATTCAAAACGGCTTTTATAATTTGCCAAAACATCAACCGGTATCATCGTATCAAAGTCAATCAAATGACGATGGATTGTCTGAATGGCAGCAATTGGTTTCTGTTGCGGATCGTCACGCAGTACCACGTAAAAATCGTAATCACTTCCTACCGTCGGGTTGCCATAAGCATGTGAGCCAAACAAATAAACCTGCTCACAATCAATACAACCGACAATCACATCCTTAATTCGCAATATCTCATCATTGATCATCATCTTTTATTTTGGGGTTTGTGATTTGTGATTTGTGGTTTGGGTTTGGTAGTTTTGGATTTGTGATCTGTAAATCGCTTGCGTCACAAACCACAAACCCCAACACACAAACCCCAAATCACAAATCCTCGTTTTCGACTTTGGCAATCATTTTGAGGAATTGCTTCATATCGGGGCAACGCTTTGAAACATCCGGTTCGATACAACTATGAATCGCACGAGCCAAGATTTTATTGATTTGCGGACGGTATTCGAAGATGGGAGTGGGCGGTTCGCTGTGCGACATGGCGGCATTGCCGCTGTCGCCGCGGGGCCAAGGCAGTTGACGGGTACACAACTCGTAAATCGTCACCCCAAAAGAAAAAACATCAAGCCGAATATCAGTCGCTTTTCGCCGAACCAGTTCCGGTGCCATATAATTTGCTGTTCCGGTACGGTTTCCGGGATCCGTGAACGGCGGACGGTTCGGAACACTCAAACCAAAATCCGTCAACTTCAATACCGTCCCGTCACCAACAAAAAGCAAATTACGAGGACAAATATCACGGTGAATAAAACCCTTTTCATGTACCAATTGCAAGGCTTCCGCCACCTGACGAATATAAAAAACACGGGCTCCCGCCATGAGATCGTCCTGAACCATCAGAACATTATTCAAACCGGTTCCTTCAAGATATTCCATCACCAGATATTGTTCGCCGTCTGTTGTCAAACCTTGTTCGAACGTTTTGACGATATAGGGATGATCGAACAGAACCGCGATTTCACCTTCGGTTGGTTTGTGCTGCCCTTTGAAACGGGCTTCAACAGCGGTGGTTTTCTTCATGTCGAGAATTTTTAACGCCACAAGTTGACCGGTTTCGCGGTCACGCGCACGATAAACCTGCGACATTGTCCCGGAAATCGCCGAATGAAGCAATTCATAACGTTGCCGGTAATTCAACCTGCCTTTGCCAAATATCTTCGAAAAAAAACTCATGAATGGTCGGTTAATGCAAGCCGGAAGCCGGTGCAAAACAAAAAACAAGGGATAAAAACAAACTCAATTATTCTTCGATGACAGAAAAAAGCAGTGATTCTTCGCGGGCTAGACCGGCGGCACCGATATAACTGGCAAAAGAACCGAGTTGGGCAAAATCGAGTTTGAGATTTTCCGCAAGGTCTTTCAAGGCACGCTGGTCGATTTCTTCCCGAATCCGGGCAAGAAACATTTCGCCGATTCGTGAACCTTTTCCGCCAAACATCATTTCGCCGCCGATCAAAACACATTCGGGATCAATTGTATGAAGTAGCGTTACGATTCCGAGTCCCAGAAATCGTGCGGTATCAAGGATGATTTGAGTTGCGAGTCCATCACCTTTTTCGGCTTCTTCGTACACCATTTTGGGAATGGCATTGAGATCGGTGTCGTGATAAATCCGAAGTGAGGAAGGCAGACCGACTTCAATTAATTCCCGTGTTCGCCGGGCAACAGCGGTGGCACTGGAATAGGCTTCCAAATGTCCTTGTTGAAGACAGTTGCACCAACGTGCTCCCGGCGACGGATCCACAATCATGTGTCCGAATTCACCGCCAAAACCGTTTGCGCCTTTGATTTCTCGACCTTCCACAATAGTACCGCAGCCAATTCCTCTATCAAGAAGGAGCAGACAAACGCTTTGTGTTCCTTTTGCGGCACCGATCCAAAATTCGCCGTAAGCGGCGGCGTTGGCGTTGTTACAAAAGAGAACGGAACTAAGACCGGAATATTCCGCCAGTTTTTCGACAATCGGATAGCCTTGCCAATTGGGGAGATTGGGCGGGCGGTGTAATTTTTCGGTGCGGGGATTGAGGGAGCCGGGAAAACTGAAACCGGCAGAAACAATTGATTTGAGATCGGTTCCGGTTTTATCAATTGCTTCCAGAACCGCGCGGGCGGCATGTCGGGTTGATTCATCGGGACCGAGTTCGGCATGGTGCGGTGTGGCGAAGTAAGAGACGGTGCGTCCTTCGCTGTCGATGATCCCGATTTTCAAATAGGTGCCGCCAAAATTCATTCCAATAAAAAGCGGAGCTGTTGCCTCCGTAACAGGAAAATGAACCCGCTCTTCCGCCATAATCAAATAACTCATTTTAGTTAATAGTTAATAGTTAATAGTTGATAGTTAATAGTGAACAGAACTTAGGGGTTGGTTAATAGTGAATCGTTATTGACACACCGGAAAACGAATTGACCGCTTGCGTCACTATTAACTATCCACTATTAACAATTAACTGATTATTATAGCAAAGATGAAGGAAAAAAAAGTAGTGTGACCGATGAATTTTTCAGATTGTTTCGGATTTTGTGGGGATTGAATCGCAGAGCGTTGCGGTGAACCGGGTTATCATGACCTGTTGGAGCGAAGAAAATAAAAATGAGTCGTAGGGGCGAGGCTTGCCCTCGTCCCTACAAGCCGGTTCGTGGGGGCGAGGGCAAGCCTCGCCCCTACAATAACCGGTTTTTGAACCGCTTGCGTCCTCCACAAAACCCAAACCACAAAACCCAAATCCCAAATTTGTGTACGATGTGATTGAAAATTTTCGCGGTTCCGGTAAAATCAAAATAGAATGTATCGCGGTTGTTTTCAATATCATTGTTCCACCATCTCAACAAAATGAGATATTTTCTTTTTTTATTTCTTTTAATTTTGGCTGGTTGCAATAAAATCGACACGGTTGTTTCGGACGATTTGCTCCAATCCGGCGGTGAATATTGGGAACAACTCACGATTCAAGGACAACCAGCCGGATTTCAACAAACCGTGTTGAGTTTTGAAAAGGTCGAAGGGCAACCGGTTAAACGGTTCGAACGTCAAAGCCGGTTAATTGTTCTTCGGTACGGCAATCGTTTTGATGTTGCGTTGCGGGTTAGTTCGGTTTCTCGGATGGAGGGCGGGTTTCTGTCGGGAACTGTCCGGCTCAACGGCGGCGGCGAACCAATTGAAACATCTTATCAAAGTGAAAAAGATCAACTGATTGTTTCCGACTCCGCCGGTCAAACAACATTGCCCTGGCAACCCGAACTGCCCGGACCGGAAACGCTGCTTTGCGAATTGCTCAAAGTTCCGATGCAACCCGGTGAAAAACGGCAACTGACCTTTTTTGAACCGGCAATGCAATCTCGTGTGGTGGCGGCAATGGTTGCCGGTTCTATTGAACGGGTTGAGATCAATGGAGTTACCAAAAGGCTTCTTCGGATTGAAGTTCAAAATCGGCTGGAATTGCTGCAAGCCGGAGTTCAAACGGTTTCCGAAACGCTTTGGACGGATTCCAATGGTAACATTATTCGGCGTGAAATGCCGATGGACGGTCAAATGCTTCTTGCGGTTCGTGTTCCGCGAGAAAAGGCGTTGGGATTGGCGGTTGAAAAACCGTCTGCCGAATTGGGCAATCTCGGAGTGATCCCGCTTAACAGTCCGATCCTCCAACCTCATCGTACCGCCCGAATCGAATTTCTTGTTGAAACAAAAGAAGGATCACCGACTGACCGATTTCCTCAAACGCCGTTTCAATCGGTGGAATGGCTTGATACAAAAAGAGCCAAAATCACGGTTTTCTCCGCAATCAACAACACCAATAACGTACAACTTGTAACATCGGAGAAGTTTATAAAAGATCAAGCCGAAGCCAAACCGGAAGAGTTGGCTTCGTGTTCATTAATCAATCTCAATGATCCGCAATTATTGGAGTTGGCGAATCAGGTCAATTCGGACTCGCTCACGCCCCGCCAAACCGTGTTGGCGTTGGAGCAACTCGTTCATAAAACAATCCGGCAAACCTCCTTTTCAATCGCGTTGGCTTCATCATCGGATGTACTGAAATCGAAAAGCGGTGATTGTACGGAATTTGCGGTGTTGCTTGCGGCACTTTGCCGTGCGAAAAAGATTCCGGCTCGTGTGACGCTCGGTTTGGTTTATACAACGTTCCAACAGGAAAACCGCCAACCGGAATATGCCGAAGCCGGAATGGTTTTTCATTTGTGGAATGAAGTTCTTATTGACGGCGTTTGGCAACCGCTTGACGCCACACTTGCTCTTGGCGGAGCCGACGCCGCAAGAATCAAAATCGCCGACGAAAATTTGTCAGGTAATACACTGGCTCCGCTATGCCATTCCCTTCTCGGCGTTATCGGTCAAATCAAGATTGAGACCCTTCGCCAATGAAATTCACGGCGTTGGCTGACGTTCAATCGCAACGGTCTCTCTTATGGGAACTTCCAAAAACCAAGACTAACCACGAAACACACGAAATTTCACGAAAAATATAATTGCTGTAAATCGTTTATAATAAAAATTTATAACAAAAATTCTTTCGTGTTTTTTTGTGTTTTTCGTGGTTAAAAAAG
>JAISQH010000324.1 GCA_031274385.1 Planctomycetaceae bacterium
TGCGGAACCATTTCGCCGCCGATTTTTGAAATCCGCGTTTGCCGCCCCGTAATCCAAACAAAACCGTCCTCGTCCATCCGACCAACATCACCGGTAATATACCAGCCGTTTTTCAAAACCCCAGCCGTCAACTCCGGTTGTTTGTAATAACCCTTCATCACAATCGAACCTTTGACAATAATCATTCCGACTTCGTTCGGCGGTAAATCCGCTCCGGTTTCCAAATCAACAATCTTGACAACAACATTGATGATCGCCCTGCCAATCGAACCGTCTTTGCGGTAAATATGGAATTTGTCGAACACCCGGTGTTCTGGAACATTCGTCATCGGTAACGGCGATAATTCCGTTGCGCCAAATCCTTCGCTCGGACGCACTCCGTATTTTTCTTGCCAAGCGTCAATCAAATCAATCGGTAACTTTTCTGCTCCGCACATCACAATGGGAATGTGTTCAAAATCTTCTTTGGGACAACGGCGGTAAAAATTGCGCAAAAATGTCGGGGTTGAAGCGAGAAACGTAATCGGATATTTTCGTGCCATTTCACCGATCTTTTTCGGTTCCAACGGACTAAAATGAAAAACGCCCGCTCCGCCGCAGAGAATCGGAAGATAAAAATTGCCCATAAAACCAAATGCATGGAAAAACGGCAAAAAACCAAGCACCGTATCATTTTCATTGAGAAACATCGCTTCCGTAAAACCGCGTCCGACTTCCGCAATGTTGTTGTTCGTCAACATAACGCCTTTGGGACGCCCCGTCGAACCCGATGTATAAATGATTGTTGATAATTCGTCGTGGATTCCCTTACGCCGCAAACCAAACCTCAACTCGTGAATCCAATTCGGTAACAAAACCGCAGCAAGCAACGCATTGAGTTTTGTCCATAACGTTAGTTTTTCCATCAGGTTTTCCGAACAAATAATTTCGGCATCAAGTTTCAGATCGGGATAACGTTCGATAACTTTTCGGCTTGTCAAAATATGTTTAATTCCCGCCTGCTTGATACAATAATTGATTCCTTCCATGCCGAACGTAAAATTCAAATCAACCGGAACACGGCGATCCAAAGCAAGAGCGGAGTTGAGAACGCAACCGCCCACCGACATCGGAGCCAAAACTCCGACATTCGGTTCTTCGGCACGCGAACCAAGAGCCGTTTTCATGAGACTCCGTGAAATCATCGCCGCCGCCAAAAATTTGTAACCGCTAAACTTGATGCCGGTTGAATCCGCGAACATCAGTTTCCGACCGCGACGGCGGCAGGTTTTAATCAGTTTCCGCGCCGGAATCAGTAACAATTTTTTATTATGTTCCCGGTAAGTATCCACGCCAAGTTCCTGAACGGCAAGTTGAACCTGTTGCGGATATTTGGGTGCATAAATCGGTTTGCCGAAGGAAATAATCACGTCGTTCAGTAAACGGCGGGGACGAAACGTGATCTTTTTGTCACCGTAACGATAACCGAACATGCTTTCGTGCAGTCCGCCGATATGACACGGAATAACGGGAATCTCTTCGTTGCCTTTCAAAATCGACATGAAACCCGGTTCAAACGCCTTCATTTGCCCGTTCCGTGTGATTCCGCCTTCGGCAAAGATGCCGACAACCGAACCGCTTTTCAACGCTTCGCGGGCGATCTTCAAGGCTTGAATGATTCGTTTGGGATTACCGGGTTGAATTTTAATCAGACCGGTTTCACGAACACAGCCCTCGAAAAAACGAGGAACCATTGGTTCGTAAGCAAGAAATCGGGTGTTTCGGGGACAAGCCGCGTACAAAATAAGACCGTCAAGCAAACTGACGTGATTTGAAACAAGCAACGCCCCGCCTTCTTTGGGAATATTTTCGATGCCGACAAATTTGGGACGGTAAATCAGGTGCAGCAACATTCGAAGTACAAAAATCAACAACAGACCGTTGAACCAATACGCCAGCGCAACACTAACGGCAATAGTGAACAAACCAGTTACGATCCAGATAACCAGACTGGGGTTGTTACTGAAAATCCCAAAAATCTTGGCTCCGGCAAGACCAAGACCGATAAACAGAAACATAGCGGAAAAGGTCATAAAATTGTACGCTGCAATCATTCGACCGCGTTGTTGTTGCGGACTTTTTTCCTGAATGTACGCTGCGAGAGGAATATCGTACAATCCAGCCCAAAGACCGGTCATCAACATCATTGCTGTTGCGAAAAGATACGGTAACGCAAACGGTGTTCCGAAACCGGGTTTGACTTCCGTGTTATAGCCCGGCGTAAAACCGAGAATGAGAATAAAAAAGCCCATTCCGAAAGCACCAAGCGGAACGATACCGAGTTCGATCCGTTTGCCGGAAACCCAACCGCAGATGACTGCGCCGATGCCGATACCAATCGTCAACACCGCAGCAAGCACGGTCACGTGTTGTTGCTGAACCATGAGAAATTCGGTGGCGAATTTATCGATGTTGTTTTGGGCAAGAGCCGCCAGCCCCCAGAAAAACGCGCTGGCAATCGAAACCCAAAATAATTTGTGATGCGAAAACAACGCCGCAATATCTCGTCCTGTTTGCCAAAACGGATTGATCGGGAATTTTGTTTCGGGAGCGACGGCTTTCATTTTTGGAATGAAAAAACTGGCAAGAAGTCCAATGGTAGCGGCACCGAGTAGGACGAGAGCGGTGATCCAAACTTTCTGACCGCCGGGAATTCCGACCGGAACATTGTTTTCATAAAATGTTGTCCAAAAGAAAACGTAACCGCCGAGAATTTGCCCGGAAACACAGGCAAGCATGGTGAGCATGGAAACGAGACCATTTGCTGCCGAGATGCTTCCTTCGGGAACAAGATCGGGAATCGTTCCGTATTTTGACGGACTGAAGAACGTTGCCTGCGAACCGAGCAGGAACATGATGCCGAGCAAAATGATGATCTTGATCGGCATTTGATCGGAGCCGCGAACCTCAGTAAGTGAAGGACCGAGACAAATAACGCCGATAGCGGCGGCAAGAAGGATCATTTCGACTACTTTGCACCAAATCATAACGTT
>JAISQH010000378.1 GCA_031274385.1 Planctomycetaceae bacterium
AGAACATCCCTTGAATAAAATTAAAAATAAACACGCTCAAAAACAGTGCAAGTTAAAACCAACCTTGAATTTCTTTGCGTCTTTGCGCGCAATCTTGAAAAACAAAATAGACAGGTACAAATTGGTGAATGAGACGAAAGAGATTTTATTCGATAATATCGATGATGCCGTCGCTGCGCGACTAGGGAAAAACAAAAATGAATGGGCAACGGGAATCTCAAAACAAAAAAATAAGTTTATTGACGCATGATTACTAAACATCAAAAGAGGCTGTTATTTATTCAATACCGAAATATTTTCGGCGGTAATTATTGGGTGACATTCCGAAGGAACGTTTGAAAAATTTGCTGAAATGACTTTGATCGAAAAAACCGGTATCCAAAACAATGTTGATGATTGAAGTGTCTGATGTTGCGAGGAGTTGCGAGGCGATTTTCATGCGAACACTCAACAAAAACTGTTGCGGACTCATTTGGTGAACTTTACGGAATCGCCTGTCGAATTGGCTGATGGAAAGTTCTGCCATTTCCGCCAACATCTTCGATGAAATCGGTTCCGAATAATGAGACAAAATATAATCCGTAACGTTTTTCATTTTTGAATCGTATTCCAACGACAAATTACTTTTGTAACGGTTACGGATATATCCTGCCAGTCCGGCAACAGGTTTTTTTCGTTGCTTATTTTCATGTCCGTACAGAGGTAATTTTGTGGAAAAAAACCAATCGAGTTGTTTATTGTGGTCTGGGACAAGCCAAACCTTGTCAACCACCTGAAGCGTTTCCTGCATAACACCAATATCTTCGGTACGATAATCATCCGCAAGATGACGCGGGAAAAAATCATGATCCGTTCGTCCAATCACCTCGTCCAATGAAGAAGCCCCCAGAAAAGTCATGAAATTTTTATTAACGTGCAGAAATTGACTCTGTAGGTTTTTAACATAAAGGTAAATATCGGGAAGATATTCAAAAAGAGCTGCCAAATGGAACTCATTTGAAAATTGACCCAAATTATTTTCTAAAAATTTTTTTGTGTCCATGCGCGAATCATACCTAATCTTGCGTTGAAAATACTATACATGTTGACAATATCAATTATAATAGCAGAAAATCGGTAACAATTCAGCTATCGGGACTATTTTTTTAATTAAAATGGTGAGGCGTTTTTCATAGAAAAAAATCATTGAGAATATAATTTTTTGAAAAAAACTAATGGCTGAAATGGTAACGGTCTATTTTAATTTTGTTGATTCTACTTCCGGCAGTCACACGATTGATGGTAACTGTCTATTTTAGCAATCATGCGTCAATAAACTTACTTTTTTATCCGTTGCAGTTCATTTTTGTTTTTCCCCAGTCGCGCAGCGACGACATGATGCATAACCGGTGGTGTAGCGCAGCGCAACCGCCGGACAATCGCAACCAACAACCAAAGTCGCGCAGCGATGGTATTATCAGAAAGAGGGGCATGGAATTGGATGAAAAAAAGATTTGGCTTGATGATGTCGTCGTTGCGCGACTTTGTCGGAGGGGAGGAACGCGAGCTGGCGGTTGCGCTGCGCTACACCGCCGGTTATGCATAATCACGTCGCTAGCGCGACTAATATCAATATTACTTTATCGTTCCAATTTAAAAGACTTAATTGAAAATAGACAGTTACGATTGATGTTTAGTAAATTTTTTTGGTCAATTGTTTTCGTTTTGGAACAAAAACAACTCCGAAGGAGTTTCATTTGGATAACCCCGTGCAAGCGGAGCGCAGCACGGGGGGAATCCAATCCCAAACTTACCGGAACTCCGTAGGAGTTCAATTTTGATGTTTGGTGTTCCATGACACACCGTCCCAAAATAAATCACTTTATTGAACTCCTATCGGAGTTCTCGCTTTGTTTGTACACTTACCCCGTGCTGCACGTCGTTTGCACGGGGTTATCAAAATGAAACTCCTACGGAGTTTTTTATATAATTTTTTAAGGAATTGTTTTTGCATCGTTGCACGCAAATTTTAAAAAACAAAATAACAGTTACATGAAATGTTGCCGTTTTTAATGTTTCGTGATTTCGTGGTAAAATATTCGTAAAATGTTACGACTATTTACAATCAACTTTCCACTATTTACTTTACGGTACTACAATGACACAACGATTTCTTTTTTTGGTTTTGTTCCTGATGTATTGCGGAATGGTTTCTGCGCAATTACCGCCGACGATTCACCGGATTGCTCCGGTTGATACGGCGGTTGATATGGTTGATTCTTCGGTTTTGGTTCCTTCTCTTGACGAAGAACACGGTCAGGCGTACACTCCGAACGGTCATCATTTCAAATTGCCCGGCTCGCCGGAATTGAACGCCGAACCGCTTCGTGTTGAACTCCTTGCAAAAATTGACACTCCGAAACCGTTCAATATTCTTGTTGCGCATGAACCGAAAAATTCACCGCGCCATTGGGAACTCTTCACTTTTGCCGGAAACGGTCATCTTGCACTGTACCTTCCCGGCAATAAACCTGATCATCTGGTTGCTCCGATCAATATTGCCGACGGCAACTGGCGGCAGATCGGTGTTGAATTTCGCAACGGTAACGCCCAATTGTTTCTCAACGGTCAATCTGTTGCGGTAATGCCCATTAACCGAACAAAAACCGAAACACCGCCCAATACAGTATTGGCAATCGGTTCACTGGTTGAAGGGAATTTGTCCTGCAACGGTGCCATCGACGACTTGAGAATTTTCGGTAATTCCGATACGTTATTACTTAATTGTTCGTTTGAACCCGTTGATCAATCCGGCGATTTTGTTTCACTTTCCGAAACCATGCAAAAAATCTGCCGCGAAAATCATCTCAGTCCAAACGGAACAACATTTACTGCCAGCGGTTCGCTTGCCCAACCGATTGGCGGACGAGTTTTGGTTCGTTCTTCGTTGTTGGATCGGCTGTTTCCGACCGCCGGAGTCAATATCGAACCCGCCGTTAAACCCGGCGAAAAACCGCCGAAAAACGTACCAAAACTTGAAGGAAACGCCGATGATTTGCGCAACGCCATTTCCGAACACAAATTAACCGCGATTAACCCGAATGATTTTCGTCCCGGTATTTTCGCGGCATGGGGAGAACAATATATTGATTTACAAAATCAGATTCAAGGTAAAACAAAACTTCCACGCGGTGCCGCGTCGCAGGTTTATGATCAACATGCGCTTATTTTGCCGGAGGAAAAAGAACCGGCGCAGGTTGTTCTTCGGCGAACCGGAGCGTTGCTCGAACAGTTACAAAAAAATCATCCCGATCTCTGGAATGATCCGGCATCAAAATTGTCCCAATTAAAAAACGATTGGAACCAATTAAATAACGATTATCAGAGTTGTAACAATAAAAGCACCGAAAATCAGAAACCGTTGGCAGACAAACTTGGTTCTGACAAAAGCGATTATTTTGCCGCGTGTGCGTTACGGCGTCAAATCATGTTTGCCGATCCGGTTTTGACTTCAATTGACCGGATTTTGTTTCTTGCCCGTGCCAACTACGCCGGAAGCCGGTTGACGAATAATAGTAACTCCGACCGGATGGGCGGACATTTTGCAACACAAAATTACGGCTTCAACACGATTCACGGCGGCGGCATTTTCACCATCACCGATTGGCGCAAACCTGTGCCGAAAATCAAAAATCTGACCGAAGGACGAACCGTTGGAGCAAATTCGAGACTTACCGGAACAAAACTGGAAGGCGGTTCGTTCGGTTACCCCGAATTGGATTATGACGGTCAAACCGTTTATTTTTCGTACTGCAATTCAAGAGAACATCGTTGGCTCTGGACGCCGGATACCGTTTGGCATCTTTTCAAAATGCAGGTTGACGGTTCTGATCTTGTACAATTAACAGACGGTTC
>JAISQH010000519.1 GCA_031274385.1 Planctomycetaceae bacterium
AATGGAACCTATACACTGACGTCACTCAAACCGGGTGACGGGATACCGACGGGAACATACGCAGTCTATTTTGACAATCCCGTCTTGTCGTTGCCGCCTGACTTCAAGATGAAACGAATTGTCGGCGAAAAATATTGTTCACCGACAAGTTCCGGTTTGATCTGCGAAGTCAAGGGAAAAACGGAGTTCAATTTTACCGTTGAAAAACCCTGAAGCAGATTACAAACTCCAGATATTTCGCCGGGCGATTTTGGCTTCGTTTTCGGCAACTTGAAGGCGTTTTTTGGCTCCTTTTGAGAAGCGGTATTGAAGTTGGGCTTTTGCCAGACCTTTGCGGATTAAAAGTTCATTGAGCCAGATTTCGCCTTGCGGTGTTTGAATATAGATCATTGCCAGATTGCGTCCGTATCGGTCAACCTGATCGCCGTCAAAAGCAACCCGAACCCGATAACCAGCCTCCGCAATAATCCGTTTTGTGAAATCCGATGCTTCTTGCCCGAACGGTTGTATTGGCGTATCGGGTTTGACGGTTTCCGGTGTGTCCGCTCCGATAAGGCGGACGCGGTGCTTCACGCCTTGCTGGTCAACCACATCCAGCGTGTCCCCGTCCGCAACATGAACAACTTGCCAAGTTCCTTCCCTGAGCGGACTTTGCGTTTTAGAAGGCAGGGGTTGGTCATCCCGTAATGAAAATGTCATTGCGGAAAGGGAATCTTCTACCTTCGCAGCAATTCGATCCCGCAACTCTGGATTAAAAAGACCAATGATAAAAAGAGCGGCAATCAGCACAATTACACCGTAACCGCCGCGCCGACGCACTTCACGCCGTATCACCTTTTTGACTTGGTTCTGAACCGCTTGTTTTGATTTCCTTGCCATAGACGAGACAATAACAATTCCGCCAAAAAAGTCCAGAGCAGTTTTGACGAAATTGTTAGTGTCATTTCAGAAGCCATTCCTGAAAAAAATTCCTGAAAAATTTCAGAAAAATACTGTCTTCAATATTTACCGAACGACTTATCGTCGAGATCGATTTTGATTTTGGCACCTCCGCTGTCGCCCCAATGATCATCATCAATGGCAACAGACGGATGAGAACCCGGATCAACCGAAGGATGGGATTCGGCAGGTAAAGTCACGGGGCGTGGTGCCGGTTTGGAAAGCGGTTTTGGTGCCGGTTTGGAAACTATTACCGGAGACGGTTTCGGAGCAGCCATCACCGGAGTATTACTTTTCGATGTCAATTTACGGATTCGGAATTGACCGATCAGTTTTTGCAATTCGCTTGCCTGCCCGCTCATTTCATTGGAAATACTCGCCGTTTCTTCCGCATTGGCGGTATTTTGCTGCGTCACAGCGTCAATCTGATGCAATCCTTGTGAAACTTGTGAAATACCTTGTGCTTGTTCACCGCTTGCCTTAGCAATTTCACCGACCAAAGACGCGACTTGTTTTGATTGTTCTACAATATCATTGAGCATTTCGGCGGTTTGGGTGGCGATTTCGGCTCCTTCGTTGATTTGCTTGCTGTTATTTTCGATCATTTGCGTTGTTTCGGCGGCGGCTTTGGCACTTCTCGACGCAAGATTCCGAACCTCTTCCGCAACCACCGCAAAACCCTTACCATGAGCACCAGCCCGCGCCGCCTCAACTGCCGCGTTCAACGCCAAAAGATTTGTCTGGAACGAAATATCATCAATAACTTTGACCACTTTTTGAACATCCTGAGAATTTTTCGTTATCAAAGCCATTGATTCGATCATTTTCTTCATCATGTCCTGACCAACTGCGGCGGAATCATTCGCCGCTTTGGCAAGTTTGTTCGCTTCACCGGCATTTTGTGCGTTCTGGTTGGTCTGACCGCCGATCTCACTCATGGATGCGGTGATTTCTTCGATACTGGCGGCGGATTCGGTGGCTCCCTGCGACAGACTTTCGCTCGCAGAAGCAACCTGCGATGCCCCAGTCGCAACCTGTTCCACCGCTTCGGCGGTATTACCCAATGCGGCATTGACCTGATCAAGCATTGCCGAAAGATTCACGTTCATCGCGTCAAAATCGCCGCGAACCTTCACCGTACTAAGCCAATTGCCGGTTGCAAGTTCTTTGGCAAGAGTTTCCACCTGCTGAAATTCCGTGATGATGGCGGTTAATGCCTGAACAAGATCGCCGATTTCATCTTTGCGGTGCAGATAGGTTTGGGGAATATTGATCGAAAGATCGCCGTCTTTGGCAATCCGGGTCATCGCGTCAACCGCAATCTTCATGCCGGTTCCAATATTCCGCGTCAGCACAAATCCGGCAACAATACCAAGAAGAATCGCAAAAAGGCAAACAGCCCCAATAAGAATCACAACAAACGAAATTAAAGTCGCCATTGATTGAGAAGTTTCGTTGACACTCTTTTTCACTCCGTCAATGATCTCTGTTGTGATGGCGCTGATTTGATCTGCTGCTGCATTCTGACTGTTTTGGTTGGTATCCAACTCATTCCATGTCGTAATGCAGTCATTGTTCAATCGTTGCCATTCCTTCAAAGCGTTACTGCTGCTCTGAATCAGATTGAGTTCTTCTGGAGTTTTGAGTTTTTGGGTCAGTTCGACACATTTTTTATCAACAATCTCTTTAAACCGATCACTAATTTCTTTGATAATTGTTTTATGCGCTTCCGGGTCAAGTGTCATTTCATAGTTGCGTGCCAGAATACGAATCTGTTGCAACTCTTCCAGTACGGTTGTTAAAAGGAGAAGCGTTTCTACTTGATCTTGCTCAATGAATTTTTTCGGACTTCCATTGATTTCCACCTCTTTTGCATTGTCATTCAGTTCTTTTTTAATCAGTTCCATCAACTCCGTTGTCGAATTTAACACAATTTTATAAGACGCATTCCGTTTACTCTTAATTTCCTTAATTTTTGAGACAAGATTGGCATATTCCTGATCCAGTTTGTCAAAACCTGTTGCTTGCTCTACGATTTCGTTGGTATTTTCGATATTTTTCTCGTCTGACATCAGTTTTTTAACATCGGTGCTGGCGTCGTTGACGCTTTTAATCCGGTTGGTGACATCGGCGTGGTATTTTGAATCTTTCGTCATTGAATGTCGATCTGAAGACAACTGTGCTTCATAGGCATTAGTAACGATTGAATTTGACAGCGAAAAGACATCAATTTGCCGCAAGAGCATCAGAGTCTCGCTATTGATTTTCTGTAGTGCCAAGAAACTGCCGAAACCGACAACAACAAGCAGAATAATTAATAAACCAAAGCCGACAAGCAGTTTTCTGCCAATTCGCATATTGGAAAGCATTTTTGACCTCGAAAGTAAAAGTAATAAAGAATCTAGTAATTTTTCAACCTTTTTCAAAAAGGAGTGAATTGTTGGAACCCAAGACAAACCATTTTTTTACGGCGGTCAAGTCGAAATGAAAACAATTCACCTCCCACTATTTTTTAATTATAGCATAGTAAAAAACGAAAAAATGGGGGAGGTGAAAAAATTATTGAAATTTTTGATTATTTTGGGATTGGGTTTTGTGGATTGTGGTTTGGGATTTGGGATTGGGTTGCGCTGCGTTTCACCGCCGGTTATGCATCATAACGTCGCGGCGCGACAAATTTGTAAATTATGGCGTAAAATTTGTAAATTATGGCTCATAGTCCATGGATTTTAACTCAAAATCCGTGAAACTTGACGCGTGATTGATAGAACCTGACGTAAAATTTCTGATTATTTCGGATTTTGTAAAATCTTCACAAGGTGGATTTTATCATTAACCTGAAAGGGTAACATATCTTAGCGTAGGGCAACGCCCTACGCTAGGATATTTGACCCTTTCAGAGTCTAATAAGTGAAACTTTTTTGTTGACGACAAGCCTAAGAATTTGAAAAAATAGATTATTTAGTTCGTTGTACGTTTTGATCTTGTCGGAGTGAAGAAACAAAAAATCTTTATTGCCGTTGTTGAAGGCAAC
>JAISQH010000525.1 GCA_031274385.1 Planctomycetaceae bacterium
TTATTATTATCCGTTTAGCACACAAGGTCGCGGCGTTGTTCTTTCGACGCAAGACGGGGGTAGAAACTGGTCGATCTGCCAAACGCCCAATCTGCCGGTTTTGCATTGCGTCAAGATTCTCGATCCGATGAGAATTTTGCTTGCCGGAGAATCCTCCGAATATCATCCGACGGGTTTGTTCCTGACATTGGATACCGGGCGAATCTGGAAAACAATTTACGGTGGTAAAACCGAAGGCTGGGCAGCGGCTGATTTTTTTGACGAAAAAACCGGAGCCGGAATCAGTACACAGGGAACCGTTCAGATATTCCAAAACGAAACGAAGTTGTCGCAGACGCCGTCGTTTGGTTTGGCACGGCTTGCCGACCTCAAACTGATCGGGCAAACTCCGCCGGATCACATCAACGGCTGGATGGTGGGCGAGGGCGGTTTGGTTCTTTCAACACTGGATCGCGGTCTCCGTTGGGGAGTTGCGCCGGGCAAGTTGCCGGGTCATTCGACAACATCGGTTGATTTGAAATCCATTGAAGTACAGGGAAACCAACTTTGGGTTGCCGGAAATCCCGGCACAATGATCTATTCGTCCACCGATTCCGGCAAAACATGGAAGGCAACCCCCAGCGGCGTTTCAACCGTGATTCGGAAAATCGCGTTTAGCGATCCGCAAAACGGTTGGGCGGTTGGCGAACTTGGAACGATTTTAAAAAGCAATGACGGCGGCAATTCATGGAAAACGCAACGCACCGGCGGTTCACGTTTGGCGTTGCTTGGACTTTTCGGCAGAGCGGAAGATGTCCCTTTGGAGGCTTACACGGCATTGTGCGCTCATCAGGGTTATCTTGGCGGAACCGTGTTGTTGTTTCGTGACGAAGATCAAAAAATCAGGAATCAGGAATCGATTCCGCTTGATCGGCTTCACGAAGCCGCCATCCGAACCGGAGCCAGCGGAACTTGGGAACTCGGACTCTTGCCGCTCAAACGCAAAGAACTCCAAACAACATTGGACGGGCTGATTCAACAATTGCAGAAAGAAAGTGACGGCAAGGGAATGCAGCAACTCCGCGAACGGATTGTGGCAGCAATCCGGCTTTGGCGTCCTGAGATTATTTTGACGGCGGATCTTGGCAGTCAAAAAGACCCGGTTCGGGAATTGGTTTTACGTGAAGTGATGGAATCGGTCAAAATGGCGGATGATCCGACGTCATTTCCCTACCAATTGACGGAACTTGGTCTCAATCCTTGGAAAGTTAAGAAAGTTCATGTTGCTCAGGACGACGGCGTTTTGGGCGATGTCAATCTGGTGACGACCGAACCATCGATTCGGTTGGGGCAACCGATTGACGAAACGGCGTTTATTGCTCGCGGGCTGATTGAACAACAACCGGTGCCGCGTCCGTCGGTTCTTGGTTTTACAACTCCGTATGATGAAGCCTTGCCGGTTGGACATCGTGATTTCTTTGCCGGAATTGAAATTGCTCCCGGCAGTGATGCCCGGCGCGGGTTGGTTGGTTCTTACGCCGAACAGTGGGACGCGATCCAACTTCGGACAAAGCAACGCCGTCAAACGCTTGGAATTATTCAACATACGGCGAAGGTTGCCCAAGAAAACGGTCGTCAACCGGGTGATGTCCGGCTTGCGTCCCACGCGTCGGAGTTGACCCGGAAAATTGATCAGAATATTGCGGTGCAAATTCTGTTTGAAATGGCGCAAAACAGTTACGTTTCCGGTGATTGGGAATCGGCGTTGGAGGCGTTTGACATTATTGCCAAGCAATACACGAAACATCCGTTTGCCCGGCAAGCCTTTTTGTGGTTACTCCAATATTATTCCGCAGAAGAAACCGGTTGGCGCAAACACAAGGACAGTACGACCTCCCATTCCCAAACGGAGTACAGTGTGGATCAATCGGGACGCTCTGTTGTTATGACTTCGGAGGCGCGGCAACCGACATTGAATCGTCAAAAAGTGGATCCGCGTTTGGACAAGGGGTTGGCGGTTGGCAAATACTTGGAGCAGAATTTCCCTGATTTGGCGGATGAGGCGGCGATACGTTTTTCAACGGCTTCGGTATTACGGCGTCGTGGTTGGGGACAGGAGGCGTTGAGGTATTACCGGGTTCGGGGCGATTTGAAGTTCGATGATGTTTGGGGAATGCGTGCGCGGGCGGAGCTTTGGCTGGGTATTTCCGACAAATCGGAATTACCGCCGGAGCAGCAGGAATTACCGATTCCGTCGATTCGATGTTCTTATACGGCGACGAAGCCGTTTTTGGACGGCAAATTCGACAAGCAATTTGATCAGGGAACTTGGTTCAACGGCAAACTTTATTCATTGACACCGGAAACGCCTCGTTTTCGTCTTCAGGAGATGCTCAAGGATCAAAAAAACGGTGGAGCGGGACTTCGGCGTGAGTCAACGGTTCGGTTGGAGTCGCAGGTTTTTGGGTCTCAGATAATGTTTATGTATGACAAGCACTATTTATATCTTGGGATACGTTGTAAGCGAGTTGCGGGATTTTCTTATCCTCCGATTCCTGAAAAGCCGCGTTCTCGTGACGCGGTTCTTGACGGGCAAGACCGTGTGGAGATTCTTCTGGACATTGATCGGGATTACGGCACGTATTATTCGTTGACGGTGGATTCACGCGGTTGGATTACGGACGCGTGTTGGGGTGACAAGAGTTGGAATCCGAACTGGTATGTGGCGCGTCACGAGGACAGAGATTCGTGGTACATTGAGGCGGCAATTCCGCTTGAGTCATTAACCGATCAATTCCCGACTCCGCAAACGGTTTGGGCGGTTGGGGTTCGCCGGATTGTTCCCGGCGTCGGCATCGAATGTTGGAACGCCGAGAATTCCTTCAATCTAACCGAAGGACTGGGATTTCTTGTGTTCGAGTAATTTCTTCTCAAAACAAAACCGCAGCAACCGCAAACAATAACAACCGAATCATCAACCTTTCCGCATTGTTTCGTGCAACGACGCAAAGAAAGTAAGGATTCTCCATTGGTTGTGTGCCAAGACGCAAAGAAACAAGGATTCTTTGCGTCTTGGCGCGAAAACGTTCCAAGCGGCGGACAAAGATTTTCAAGTGACTCACGGACATCCGAACACGGCTTGAGGACTTCCGCAAGCGTCTCACGGGCTCCCGAATGCGGCTTGTAGACTTCCGCAAACGACTTGCGGGCATCCGAATGCGGCTTGCGGACTTCCGCAAACGGCTTGCGGGCGTCCGAACGCGGCTTGCGGACTTCCGCAAATGACTCACGGGCATCCGAAAATGGCTTGCGGATAATAAAATAACCCTGAAAGGGTCAGCCAAAATTTTCTGATGATTTCATTTTTTGTGGAGCAAGATTTTAGTCGCGCTAGCGACGTTATCATACATAACCGGCGGTTGCGCTGCGCGACTAGGGGAGGATTTGTGACTTGGGGTTTGTGATTTTGTTGGGGACGCAAGCGGTTCAAAAACTGACGACTGACTACTAAAATCTTGCCCCGTAACAAATGAAATCATCAGGAATTTTATTCATCAATAACTTGGTGAAAATGGACATTGAACGTTTTGAATCCGACATGAGTATAGAGTTTGGTTGCGGGAATATTGTCTGCGGTCACTTCCAGTGTGACACGTTGGATTCCGTTTTTCTGAAACCCCCAAAGCGAACCAAGAACGAGTGCCCGACCAATTCCTCGACAACGATAATCCGGTAAAACCGCAACATTCTGGATTGCTCCAATCTCACCGGAAAGACGCATCCCCTGTATGCACGCAACATATTCAAAAAGTTCTTGCTCATTGCCGTTGGCGATTAAAAGAGTTGCTTCCGGCAAAAAAGACGGACTGGCAGAAATGGATTCCATTAACTTCACACACCGGTCATAATCACGAAATGTCGGAAAAATCCGGGCGTCGGAATCGTTGCGAAAACCACGATACTTAACGTCAGCGTGTGCCGACAACATTGATGGTTGCCACGAAACATACCGAAAACCCGTCGGAAGCCTCCACGACGGAAACGAAAAATTCGCAAAATCAAAAACCATTTGAAGCCGTTTGATATATTGAGGTAACATGTTGCTCGTTATCTAATATCGAATAAACTTGGATTTTACGGTTGTTCGTATTTTTTCGTCTCTTTTCGTCAATCCTTGTAAATTGCCGAACGATAGTTATTTTTTGAAGATGGGTCAAGAGCGTTATGCCGAACAAAGTACGTTCTTATGAAAAAATTGGTATTTTTAGTTTGATTCAAGACACAATTTCTAAAAACTCTTTTTTAACCCGAAGTTCCAGATCGTTTTTTTTCTAAGTGCCTACAGACACGTTCTTTGTGATTTTTTTGGTCAGTTGGAACTGTCTACAAGGTTAATTTGAGTCGGTGGTGTGGTTGATTTGTTTTATTTGTTTGATGAGTTCATTTTGGAAATTGTCGGTGGTGGTTATTTTGTTGAAGCAGACGTTTTCATTTTTGATTTGGCATTGGGTGAGGCAGATTGTTGCAAGGCGGTTCAGCAAGGTTCGGAAACTTTGCGTTTGATGAATCGTTTTGGGTTCGTTGGGATGCTCGTTGGAGTTTTCTCTTGTATGGCGAGTTTTTTTGTTTTTGACATTTTCGTTTGGAGTGGCGGTGAGGACGGGGTTGCGATTCGCTCTTGTTTGGTCGAGATTTTCGTCACTGAAAAGATGTTGACTCCACGCCCTGCGAAGATGCCACACAACATAATACGACAACATGCAGATCAAAAAATGCGTACGCACCCGATTTTCCAAGTAACTGTCTATTTTGTTTTTCAAGTATGCGAGCAACGATACAAAAACAATTCCGTAAAACAATTCCGTAAAA
>JAISQH010000551.1 GCA_031274385.1 Planctomycetaceae bacterium
GTTTATTTTTAATTTTATTCAAAGGAACTTCTAAAAACCGAGACAAACCACGAAACACACGAAATTTCACGAAAAATACAATTGCAGTCAATCATTTATAGTAAAAAATTGCAACAAAAATTCTTTCGTGTTTTTTTGTGTGTTTCGTGGTTAAAAAAGAGTTTTTAGAAGTTGCCTTAAATAAAAACACTTCCATTACCTTTCTTTAACCTTTCTGTGAAAAATTCACCCCTACGCAACAAGATAGAAATTAGGTAACAAAAACGAGAGAACTTGGTACTCGTTATTGCGGAACTTGGGCTAAAACCGATACCGGTTGTATCATTTTTGTTGACGGCAACTCCGGTAAGATTGATTCCTGAAATAACGGTTCGGCTGACGAATCCTCTTTCAATTCGGCAATCGCAGATTCGGTGTTCAATCTTGGAGCGGGAGGAACCGAAGGATCAGTCAGTTTGCGTTGCGAAAGATGATGGTGAGGCGAACGCCGTTTGGGTGTCAGTTTTGGTGCGGTTCGCGCGGATTTCGGCTCCGACCGATCCTTCGTAATCACACCCGGATCAATCCAACGCCCCTGCATGTCCAATTCCATCGTTCCCATGTTCAAATCAAGAAGCATTCGCTGCGTCTGGTAAGAAACCCACATGTTCAGAAATTCGTTCTGACTCGTCATCAATCCGTCCAACGCCCCAATCAATTGCGTTGCCGTACTCGTTTCAATCTTCTGACCCCGCGCCGGCGGCTGCTCCATTTTCAGTTGCCAAACGTCAACCCGCTTCGTTGCCGTCAAAACAGCATTACGCGCAATTTCAAAGTCGAGTTGGTAAAGTTGCGCGTCCCGCAAAATACGCCGAATATCCGCATTGACCGAATCAACATACGTATAATAATCACGACGCGCCGCCTGATATTCAACCTGAGTACGACGGTAATCGAGCATCTCGTTATGGCGAGTCAACGGCGAATCCCAGTTCAAACCAACCCGAACTCTGCCGTTGTCCCCGTCAAAACGAACCCCACGCTTGTCAATCGTTCCGATTTCAGCATCAACCGTCAAATTCAAATCACTCTGAAGTTGGTTCGCAGCAAGATCAATTTGCCGCCATGTATCCACCAACGACGCCCGCCGATTCATCCAGTCAAGCCGGTTTTCCGACGCAATTTTGAACGCTTCCTCCGATGTAATCAAAGTCGGAATCAAGATAATCGCATCCAGTCTTGCCTGCGTTTGCATAAGAGAAAGCGAAACCAATTCGTATTGAAACGCCGACAAAACCCGCCGAATCCAGTCTCGATAATCGTCTTTCTGCCGTAATTCCGAAACAATTCTTTGGGATTCTTCCCGTTCCCGCTTTGTTTTGCTCCCCGACGGAATGGAGGCTGCGTCCGCGAACGTCACAACAGATTCCCCGCCGCTCTCCCATGTCTCCACCGCCTCGTCACGGTGAACCGCCTCACGGCGCGGAACTTTGGGAACAAGCGGATTCTCAAACTGAATCTTCGGAGTGACAGGATCGCCCGCCGCACGCTTCCCAACCGCTTCTTTCAAGGCTTCAATCGATTCACGGGTTTTTTCAAGTTCTTGCAGGCGTTCGGAAAGCGTCTCGTTGGAATCCGGCAACATCGCCTCATCCAATTTAAGAATCTCCAACGCCTCACGGGATTCCGGGTCGAACGAATGTTCCCGAATCATTTTGCGGAGCGACGGTTCGTCAAGTTGAATAATCAATCCAAGCAGCGTGAAAACCGCCGCCATTCGATGGATGTTTTTAGGAACCGTCTCGTTTTGCAAGACCTCAATCCGCGTTTGAAAAATGTCTGTATCGTAAATGCTCGGATCAATCCGTTCGCCCTGCTGAATCCGTTCCGCCAAACTCAACGCGAGACTGCGGAGACTCTCAACACGGTCAGGAACGCTTTTTTGTAAAACTTCCAAATCATGGTACAAACTTTGAATTTCCCCTTCGGTATGTTTGATGATTTTTTCCAGATTCTCGTCAAAATCATCCGGGAGCGGCTTTTCTTTGGTGCGAACATGGACAAGAAGTTTTCCCAAATCCTCCTGCAAATTCGTCAATGTCGGAGAAGTCAACTGGAACTGTTCCATCAACGGATCGCTAATATCAACTTTCAAATCAGGCGGCAAACCAAGCGAACGAAGATAAGTATCGGTATTTCCCTGATTTGTGACGATCCGTTGAAGCAACGAACTTTCCGAATTGAGCAGGCGTTGCCGGGTTTCCTCCACTTGCGAAATGTCACTCAGTTGTCCCGCGTCGAACACTTCGACGAAACGTTGCAGGTTGTCTTCCAACGCAACAATATTCTGCCGCTGGTTTTGGATTCGGATTTGTTCGGCAAGAAGCCCGTAGAATCCGTTGCTAAATGTAGGCGTGTTCGCGGCGCGGATGGTTCCGGTTGGTGCTGCCTGCTGACCTAAACCGGTGACAATCTTCGTGTAATAACCCTGCTGGAAAAAAACCATTTGACGTATCGCCGCCAAAAAATCTCGCTCCGACTGCGTCAGATTTTCCAAAACAACCTTTTTCCCGGCATTGCGGAGAATCGGTTGAACAAATCCGACATTAAACAACGAATCAGCGTACCAAGCGTTCGTGCCGTTGAACGTCCAAGTAATCGAGTTCGCCAAACCAACAACCAATTCCCCGCCGGTTGCGAAAAGGATTTCCGCTCCGGTTCTTCCGGCGTCAAGATTGATGTCATTACGGAGATTGTTGCTGCCGTTGTCGCGAAGCCGACCGTTTGCCGTGTAAAAAAGCGAATCGCCGCCGTAAAACTGAACATCAAACCGGAACCGTTCCCGCGAAACCCGCATTGCTGCCAAATAAAGGTTTTCCATTGCCGCCTGATATTCCGGCGAATGGAGCAACGCCAATTCAACCGCTCCGTCTTTGTCCAACGGAACCGCTCCTTTGTCATTAAACAACAGATATTGTTGCCAGGAAGGATTTTCGGTGTCCCGTGTTCCGCCGTTGTCGTGCCAATGTTTGGAGCCTTTCTTCCCGTCAACTCCGTGCATTTTACGGTGAGCCGACGGATCGTCCGGCGGCATCGGTTCGAAATCAGGATGGAACGGATCGAACATCCGGGATCGGCAATCCGCATTGATTCGGTAATCATCGAGTTGCCAACGCGGATCGCGCGTCCCGCCGCTTGCAAGAAGCGAGTACACCTCGTTGTCCGCCTTAACCCGATAATATTGACGGCTGCAACCTTCCGTCATCATTAAAAAGACGACGCAAAATACCAAAACCGCTCCGCACCGAACTAATTGGTTCAGGCGAAAAGAATCATTTTTAAAACAGACAGGTTTGGTAAGTCTCTTTTGGTGAAAGTTTATCTTTTCCATCACTTTTTCGTTGTTCTTTGCCGACAAACATAGTTAGATATTGTGTCCCGATCAAACCAATACCCGGAAATGTATTATTTGAAAAATTTGAAAAATTTGAAAAATTTGAAAATTCAATAATACCCCAAATATCAAAAATATCCGAAATGATTTGAAATGACCCACAAATCATATCGGGGGTTAGTTTGGTTAAACTTTATCGATTGTTCTGATTGTATTGATTTTATGGCATAAATCAGGATTTTGTATTTTCTTGACAAAATACGGAAAATAGGATAACATTGACCTTGAACAATACGGAATCGTTCCATAACCAGTGTATGAGCCATGAATATTTGGAATAAAGTTTTTTTAGGTTTGATTTTTGTTCTTGCTATTGCGGTTCTCTGCTTTTCTGCGCTGGAACTGAAAATACGCGGAGCGAATCAAAAAGAAATCGAATCCATCGAAAAGAAAATTGAAACAACGAAACAAGATATTGAAAAGATTTATGAAGGTACGGCTCCGGCAAAAAAGATTTCGGAAAAAACGATTGAAGAGTTAGGATACTACGAACTCCGCGTCCAACTTCTCGATCTTCTGTATGAACGTAAAAAGGCGTGGTTTGGTTGCAAGCCCGGCAATCTCACTGAAAAAGGCAAAGAGGTGACGCCCAAACAACTTGACGGCGACGGTCCTTCCACACCGGAAAATAACTTGAAAAAAATCCGGTTAACCGAAGTGCAATTAACGATTACCAGTCCGGTTGTTGAGAAAAACGGGAATGAAGAAGTGATTCCTCCTGATGATTTGAAGGGAATTGTGTATGTTTTCGATGAAGGCGAAGAAGGAGTGGGCGGTTCGTTTCTTGGAATATTCACTGTTGATCCGCCTCAGCCGGTGAAAGTCCAAAATGGTTATCAGGTAACGCTTCAATCGGCTCATGAATTATCCGATTTGGAAATCGAACGCATTAGAAAAGCGGTACGATCAACATGGGCGGTTTATACAACGGTGCCGTTGGATCGTTACCAGGATATTTTTGATCGGCTTACAGACGATGAAAAAGAAAAAATTCCGGCATCGTTGCGTGACGAATTGACGGATTCGGAACGGAAGCCCAAGGACTTTAATGAACTGTTGAATCTGTTTTATTTGCGTCGTGTGGTACTCCAAGAAGATATTGAACGTACCAAACAGCGTATTGCCGAGTTGAAAGTCTCACAAGAAATCGCTGACAAAGAAACGAAAGATTTGGAAAATGACAGGGGTTTTGAAAACAAGCGGATTGAAATGATGAAGCGTCAATGTGAGATATTACAGGAAAAAGTGACCGGCTACGACGAGAAGATCAAACTATTCCGTGAAGAAATTGAAAAGACGCAAACTCAAAACGAATGGCTTGTTGCCAAAATCGCCGAGTATCAACTTCAGGTCAAGGAACGGATTGAGCAAAAAGCGGCTCAAGCCGCCCAATCCGCAGCAAGTAAATGATTTCTGGGAACTTCTAAAAACCGAGACTAACCACGAAACACACGAAATCTCACGAAAAATACAATTGCTGTAAATCATTTGTAATAAAAAAGTTATAACAAAAATTCTTTCGTGTTTTTTGTGTTTTTCGTGGTTAAAATGAGTTTTAAGAAGTTGCCTTTCATATCTTGCCCTTTCAGGGCGATTGATGGTGGAAAAATCGTAACCCACCGCGTTGCGGTGGGCTGGATTATGTTGTCCCTTGCGGGGCGAATCTCGGAATACCTGCCAAAATCATTTCTCCACAAAAAATGAAATAATCAGAAAGACAGCATGTTCTATTCTTCATGCTGCGCGGAAAAATTGCTCTTTTCGGATTTTGAAAAATCTGTTATCCTACCGTATTCCGATACACCCGATACTTTTACTTTATGCTTCATGCTTTTGCTTTATCTATTGTGTGAGGTGAAAATTTGACCAACTCTGCCGAAAAGGATTCGATTCACGTTCCCGTTTTGCTTCAGGAAGTAATTGATCTTTTAAGTCCTGATTCAAACGGCGTTTATGTGGACGGAACTCTCGGAGGCGGCGGACATACAGAGGCAATTGTCAAAAAAATTCAAAAAATTCAGGAAGTTCGGCAAGTTCAAGATGTTCAAAACGTTTTGGAAATGGGTTGCGGCAATGATAGGGCGGGAATGGTTATTGCGATGGATCGAGACCTTGCCGCCATCAACCAAACCGAAAAACGGCTTCGCCTAATGTTCGCCGACGAAAAAAATGATCCGTCTTCCACATTAAATACATTGAACCCGAAAGATTCAAAATTGCCGATTCGGTTTGCTCACGCGAATTACCGGCATTTTGACGAAGTGCTTGACCTTTTGAAAATTGAAAAGATTGATGGTTTTTTGCTTGATCTTGGTCTGTCCAGCGACCAACTGGCGGATCGGGAACGCGGATTCAGTTTTGATTCGTCCGGTCAACTCGATTTGAGATTCGATACAACAGAAGGCGAAACAGCAAGCGAATTACTTGAAAGATTGAAAGAAAATGAAATCGCCGACATCATTTATCAATTTGGTGAAGAGCGTTACAGTCGGCGTATTGCGCGGGCGATTGTTGAACGCCGGAAAGCGGGACAACCGGTTCGAACTGCCGATGAGTTAGCCGGATTGGTGCGGAGCCGGGTTCCGAGAGAACAAAGAACGAACAAAAAAGGGCGTTCCGCCAACCTTGATCCGGCAACACGAACCTTTCAGGCATTGCGGATCGCTGTTAATGACGAACTCGGTTCGCTGAAAAGCGTTTTGAAAAAAGCACCGGATCGCCTGAAACCAAACGGTGTCATGATTGTGATCAGTTTTCATTCGCTGGAAGATCGAATCGTCAAAAACGCGTTTCGGGATGATCCGCGTTGGGAAATTGTGACGAAAAAACCGGTTATCCCAACCGAAACAGAAATAGAACAAAATCCACGCGCCCGCAGTGCCAAACTTCGGGCTGCAAGAAAAAAATAACTCATCGAAATCAGCAAGGATGCGACGATGTCAAAAAAAGAGAAACGAAATTCAGAAATTAATTTTAAGGAATCTTTTCAGGAATCCGAACTCAGCCGTATTGTTGACGAGTTTTCCGCGTCAGTTGACAAAATGACACAGGAACTCGATCAAAAATCCGACTCACCTATCGACTCAACTCTCGATCATTCGGACAAAAAAAAGATTTCGGAACAACTATTTCAATTTCTATCGGTTTTTCCGTTTCTTTTTAACCGGGCGATGAAGGGCGTTTGTAAAATGGGGTCGCTCGGATACGTTCTGGCGCGAAACGCGGTTGCGTTGCCTTTCCGTCTTGTTTCTTTTTTCATGCCGCATGACGAGGAAGAGGACGACGTGATTAATGAGGAAAAAGAAAAAGAAAATGCGACAAAAACTCCGCAACCTGTAAAACCGGTATTAAATCAATCATCAAATCAGCCAATAAATCAACCGACAAATCAATCGGTAACTAAAATCGCCGAAAATCCGGTTGATGAGGAAGAAGAGGAAGAATATCTTGGTTTTCGTTGGGCAAATCTCTGTTTTAAGATTGTAACAGCGGCTGTTATTATTGTTTTGATAACCGTAGGATATTTTGGTGTCAGATCATTTTTGGGAAAACCGAAAACAGTTTCTGTTGAAGAAATAGAATCATCAGCGGTTCAACCAACTGTTCCGTCGCATGTTCCATCAAACCCCTCTGAATTACCGCTTCCTCCGTTGCCTGATCCTGTTGCGAAAAAGATTGGTTCGGAGATTCCGTCCGAAAACAAGTCACCGTTTGCTCCGCATCCTGCCGTAACTCCCGAAAAGGAATCGGTTACAAAAAAAATCACTGAAAAACCCGCAGAGATGCCCAAAGAAAAGACCAAAGAAAAATTGGATATTGTCGCAAAAAAAGAATCCGTTGCTCCGCCGGTAAAGGAACCGGAAAAAAGTGTTCCTAAACCTGAAAAGGATACTTTGGTCAAGCCGGTGAACCCCAAAGATTCCGACAAGCCGAAACCTGTTTCAGAAACAAAAAAATCATCGCCGCCTCCACCGCTTTCGAAGGAGACAGTCCAACCAAAATCCTCTGCGCCGACGAGGGATCCATGGTTGGTTGCTCAATCTGATTCTGCAACATCTAATCATTTTTCCGATCCTGTTATTCCGCCGACCTTTGCTTCGCCGGAACAACCGTTGACGCTGGCGGCTCCCGAACAACCGGAAAAATCAGCGATTGCGTCCGATCCATTAACGTTACAATCAACAACTCCGCCCGTAACGACTTTGGCGGAAATAAAACAATCGACGCCTACAAACAATCTTGTTCCTCTGGAAATTCTGCCTCAAGAAAATTCAGTTGCGAAAATGACGGCATCGGAAATTCCTGTTCCAAAAAATTCGGTTTCGGAAACTCTGATTCCGAAGACTCCGGTTTCGGAAATTCCGGTTTCGGAAATTCCGATTTCGGAAAATTCAGTTTCAAAAAGCCATGATTCTGTTACTACATCGCAACTGTTGCCGCTTAAAACACCGCCTGCAACAACCGCGACCGTTTTACCCAAAACATCGAACCTATCAGATCATTCGCAGGCATTGACGATTCCCAAGTCCAACGACGAAGTTCAGACATTGCCGCAATTATCTTCGTTTTCCCAACCGTTTTCCGAACGAAGCCTTGAGATTCCCGAACAGCCGCAATCAAAGCCTGTTGAATTTAGCAAGGCTCCGACTCCGCCGGAGATGACGACGCCTATTCCTTCTCTGCCTGTTGAACCGGTGATTCCTGTTGCGATAACCCAAAAAAATGAAATCGTGCCGGAAATTCCCAAATCAGGAAATGTTCAATTGCTTTCGGATTTTGCGGCTCCGTCTCCTTCAACAACGGAACCATCACTTGGTATTCCATCGGATTCGGTTCCATCGGTTCAACCTTCTCCGGCATTGTCGTTATCCCAACCGGTTGTAACAACAACAACAACAACAACAACAACA
>JAISQH010000603.1 GCA_031274385.1 Planctomycetaceae bacterium
TAACCGTAAGTGTCCCAGTTCGGACGTTTTTCGCTACGAAATTGGATGCCGGAATTACCGTTTCCTTGCAGGCGAAACGTTAATTTGAGATGAAAATTGTCCGGTTCTTTTTCCGTCCAATAAAGATAATGAGAACGTTGACACGGTTTTTCTGGCGTGCTTTCGCCAACAATACAACCGTCCACAACATCCCAACCACCCGGTATTCCCTCCCAACCGGTTAAATCCGTACCGTTGAAAATCGAAACAAATTCATCCTCGTCCGCTTTCGCCACGCCGAATAAATTCGTCGCAAAAATAAGAGAACAAACAAAAAATAACGTCAAAAGTGAAGTAAAAAAAGTTTTCATAAGAGTTTTATTGAAACAGGTTTTAGTTTTTCTGATTATTTCGGATTTTGTGGGAGTATCCGCATTGTGGATTTATTTTATCAAAATACCCTGAAAGGGTAACATATCATAGCGTAGGGCAACGCCCTACGAAAATGGAGTTCAATGACCTTCGCCCCAACGGGGCAATTATATCAAAGACCAAATAATATTGTTATTATTGGGGCGTTGCCCCGAGCGGGGTTAGTTAATCTATTCGTAGGGCGTTGCCCTACGCTATGATATTTGCCCCTTTCAGGGGCAGACGGAACTTTCCTTTCAAATGTAAACCTCCCACAAATCCGAAACAATCTGTAATTTTTATTATTTTGATCTGAAAATTAACACAAAGAAATACATGGTTAACTGTACGTGCAAAAACGCAAGAAGAACACAATATTTCTTAATTGCAATCTTTGCGTTTTTGCACGCAATTTGAAACGACTCACGAAAGTTCTGGTAATTCGTAACCTTTTCGGCGCGGTCGGCTCAACATTTCGTTACCTTTATCGTTGCCGACAAATTTTTCATTGGCGGGTTCCCAACCGATTTTTTCGCCAACCGGAGCAGTTTCCCGAACAATATTGACTAATTCACAGAACGAAGTTGCCCGTTGTCCGATTTCAATGTCCGCGTTGGCTTTCTTGCCGGACTTGATACACTCAATCCAATTCTCAACATGGTACACTGTTTCGCTTCGGGTGTTGCGGTGTTCCTTCATTCCTTCTTCGGCAATCTCTTTCGGATTGGACGAAATCTTGTGTCGGTTAATTTCAATTTTACCCTTTTCACCGACAACAATACAGCCCAAACCGGGACCCCAATCGCCGTCGAGATGGAGTTTAATCGCAACACCGTCTTTCGTCCACATTGTCATCTTGCCGCGCGGTCCTTTAACCTTTGCCATGTGATAATACGCAGCACCGGTTTCTTCATCCGTCGGACGGTGGGTCTGGAACTTGCCGCTGTCTTGAATCGTGCAAGGTTCTTCGAGCAGAATTTCGGTCGGTCCGGTGTCGTTCATTCCGATTGCCATACAGATTTGGTCGTAAGAGTGTGTGCCCCAACCACTTACACCAAAACACAATCCGCCAGCATCGTAATCCCACCAGTTCGACCAGTTGTAAAATAACTGCGGATGGAACGGACGATGTGCCGCTTGATTGAGCCAAGCATCCCATGTTTCATCCGTCAAGCCGTCTTTGTAAGGTTCACCCGGCTGGTCTGTCCACTTATTGGGACCAACAAAATTCGGTGCAAGAATTTCCTTGATCTTGCCGATGCGCCCGTTCTGCACTTGTTCGCAAGCCCACAGACAAAGCGGCAACGACCGTTGTTGCGAACCGCATTGTGTTACAACATTGTGTTTGCGTGCCAATTTGACAAGGTAACGCCCTTCGGCAATCGTCAATACTATCGGCTTTTCGATATAAACGTGACATCCCCGCACAATGGAATGAGCAACTGTCCAAGCCCGTTGGTGGGTTGTGGTCTCGCACATCACGGCATCGGGCTTCGCTTCCTCAATCATTTTGCGAAAATCAGTGAACCCCTGTTCCGGTGTAAAATCTTTGTAGCGGTTCATAAACCGGTCAATACGGGTTTGCAAAATATCGCTGACAGCAACGACTTTGGCACCTTTCGCGGCTTTGACATCAGCGGGATAGATTCCTGTACAACGCCCGCCAAGACCAATCAAAGCAATCTTGACCGTCTCATTGGCTCCCGGTTGCGTTGCGTTACCGAGAACGCTGCGCGGAATTAAGTACGGCGAAGCAACAACTCCTGCCGCAACTGTTGTCTTCAAAAAATCACGACGTGATGGTTCTTTTAATTGTTTTAACATAAATTTAATAAGGGTAAAAGGTAAAAACGTACAAAAATAACTCAAAAACTGTTATTGGATTCCCCGCCGTCTGGAGAACCGAGTGCTCCCCAAACGCCGTAAGGACTTGCTCCTGATTTGACGGCGGCGGCGTTGAGATCGCCGCAATTTATCGTATCGGAAATAAAACGAACGGAACCGTCCAACAAACCGACATTGACACCGCCGGAATGATTACTTACCGGTGGAAATACTCCCCAACGATTGTGGTTGTCAGACGGTTGATCATAAGCACATAACGGTGAGTTAGGCGGTGTCAATGTTGTAAAACCATTTGCCGATAACCAACCGCAGCCAGCAATCAGCCCCCGATAGTTATTACTCTTATGGGAATCATCGAACGTTTTGGAATCAGTCATGGTTAATCCGGTCATGCATTTACCCGGCTTTCCATTTGGAGTTCCGTCCCAAATTCCTGTATAAAGTGCTATATTACTTCGGACATCGGTTCCTTGTCGTTCTTGAGGCGTTAAACATTCACTGACGGCAACCGTGTTACTGGAACCATCGGTACAATCGGCAAACGATTTTTTACCTTCAATGCTATTTGTACCATAATAAAACATTCCCCGTGTAACAACATAATGGTTTACGCTTGAATCTAATACATAATGTTGCGCCCAGCAACCATCTCCCATCGAATAAACATAATTATTAGGAATCCAGCCCGGACTCAAAATAGCTATATTATCGTTTGAAGGACACAAAACCGCCGATATTAACCCTAAATTTTTCATCGTTGACGTATCCCAAGGTGCATTAATCGGAGTTTCAGCAAGTACTCCGTCGAAAAGGGCTTGCATTTCCATAAACGGCATTAAGTGGAAAAAAGTTCCCGCTGTTGCATTGTAAGTAAACTTATTCATCATATTACCAAGAGGTGGGAAATTTTGATTAACGTCATGGTGATTGTGTAAGGAAAGTGAAAGTTGTTTGACTTTATTGGCACATGACATTCGTCTTGCTGCTTCCCTAGCCGCTTGGACGGCTGGCAACAAGAGAGCGATCAGGACTCC
>JAISQH010000617.1 GCA_031274385.1 Planctomycetaceae bacterium
ACACACCTAATTAAATAAATTAAATAAAAATTACCGTTCACAAACATTTCACTACAACATCGGTGGAATAATGTGGGCGGTTTTATTTTTACCCTTTTATGTTGCGTTTTAAGTTTTACGTTTTAGTGAAGTGAAAGAGAGCGAGTATGGCGGTTATTCCGCAGTACGAGATGAGTAACGAAAAAAAGAACGACGCGCCAAGACCAAGATTTAACAGCCAACCGGCTTTGTGTTGCCCCATTAGCGACCGGCGGTTCACCAGAATTGTGATTCCGCCAATCACAAACGGTAGAACAAAAACCTGTGAAACCTGCGTCAATACCTGAACATAAATCGGATTGGCACCAAGAACCGGAACCGTCAAACCGATAAGACACGCCATCAAAGCAAGAATACGAAACGTTATTTTCTGCGGAACCATTTTTTCGGAACGATAATCGGCGAACAAGAGTGGTGCCACCATTAAGATTGGAAAAATCGACGAAACACCGGCACTCACAACGCCGATCAAAAATACCGCCGCCGCAAAATCACCGGCAAATGGTTTGAGTGTTTTGACCATATCGCTAATGGATTGAACCGGTTCACCGCCCATGTTGAGAATGGAACCTGTTGCACACGCCATAATGGAAGCACTCACAACAAACATGAGAACAGCAGAGACAACCGCATCGCGTGTTTGGATGTTACCATTTCGGATTGTCCAACCTTTCGTTGTCAAAAGGATGGGTCGTACAATAAATGTCGGAGCCGCCATTGTTGTTCCGACAAATGCCGCAACCAACATGTAATCGCCTTTGGGAATCGTGGGAACAAACCCTTCCGCAACCTGTATTGCCGTTGGATGTACGAAAAAAAGCGAAGACAGAAAAGAAATTCCCATTACAGAAACCAATAGAACAAGAATCGTTTCAAACCGTTTGTAACTGCCGAACCAAAGACAAAGATAAACAGCAGCAAGCATAAAAATTGCCGCAAAAAGTGCCGTTTCAGAAGGAATTTTTGTCCAGATAAGTTGAAGACCTTCGATAACCGCACGGCTTGACAGTCCGACCAATCCCGACAAACAACACCATTGTCCGAGAACAATCATAATCGCAACAAGAATCGCTATTCCGTTACCAAATTCACTGCGAAACGAATTGATGGAGGTACGTCCCGTAACAAGAGCAAAACGACCGTATGCTTCCATCAGCACGCCGGAAAAGAAACAACTGAGCGCAAGAACCCAAAGTAACTTCATACCGTGTTCCGAACCGGCAACAATCATTGATGTAACGCTTCCGGTGCCGATTGTGTAACCAACACAAAAAATCCCGGGTCCAAGAGCAAAAAGGATTCGATAGAAAACACCGGATTTTTCAGTTTCTTGCATAAATCGTTTTGAAGATGCTTTTTGTTAAAAAAATAATTATTTCCGCATGTTTTACCGGAAAAATTCCTCGTGTTTCTTCATCACTTCGCGATGAAGGGGTTCAACGCTTGACACGTCCGCTGGTATCGCCAGCCATGAGGCTTTCAACTTCCGATCTTGTGACATAATTAAAATCACCGGAAATCGAATGAGCCAAACAACTGGATGCGGCGGCAAAACGAATTGCGGTTACGGAATCGGATAATTCATCGGTTGTCAACGCAAAAATCAACGCGGCTCCAAACGAATCACCGGCACCAACCCGATCCACTATGGCACGGATTTCGTACGGTTTATAATTTCCGTCAGTATCAAGCGGAGCAAAAAACGCCTCGTTTTTTCGGGCATCGTAAAGCATTCCGCCCCAATTATTATGTGTTGCGGAAATACTTTCACGCAGTGTAATCGCAACTTTTTGGATATTCGGAAATTGTTGGACGACTTCTTGTGCCACTGCCGGATAATGGCGAATATCAATGTTACCCTTTTCGGTATCGGAATTTTGAGCGTGGATTCCGAGAACATCGGCACAATCACTTTCGTTGGCAATAACGAGATCAACCGACGGCAAAATTTTTCGCAACGTTTTTTCAGCCAGTTCACGTGCAGGAACCGGCGGGTTCCATGCCCAGAGTTTTTTACGGAAATTCAAATCCATCGAAACGGTCATGCCATATTTTTTTGCTGTTTCGGCGGCATCTTGAGTGGCTTGAGCAGCGTTACGAGAAAGTGACGGCGTAATTCCGGTCAGGTGAAGCCATGAAAAACTGTTCAAAATAACGTCCCAATCGTATTGTTCCGGCGGCATGATCGCAAGACTTGAACCGCTTCGGTCATAAATAACGTTACTTGAACGCTGATTGGCACCGGTTTCGAGATAATAAAGACCGAGCCTACCGTGATCGCTCCGAATAATACGTGAAGTATCAACACCCAACGCGCGAACAGAACAAAGACAAGCCTCCGCGACGGCATGTTTAGGCAAAACAGTACAATAAGCCGATTCACCGCCAAGCAGCGCAACAGAAACCGCAACATTCGCTTCCGCTCCGGCAAAACTCATCGAAACGGTTCCCGGCATTGCTTGTGAAAACCGCCTATTTCCTTCGGGAGCAAGACGCCCCATTATTTCGCCAAACGTAATAACATTCATTGAATTGCCCTTTCGTTCCATTGAATAAATCAATTTTTAATCAACAAATTAATTGTAACAGTTTTCAGAGGTTTTACTTCTTAAAATTATTTTTAATCACAAAAAAACAAAAATTTTCTGATTGTTTCGTATTTTGTGGATTAAAAATGAGACGATTTTGTTGTTGTCTATTAATAGATTAGAACACCCCATTTACCGAGTTTGACGGATTCGCCGTTTTTGACTTCTTTTTGATACAATGTTACGACATTTCCGATGATGTTTCCGAAAAGCAGCGTTTCTGCAACAGCAACTTTTTCGAAACCGATTTTCAGGAGATCCTCTGTAACACTGTCCTTGTTCCGTGTTTTTACCGGAGTGAGAACGTAAATCATTCCGTCACTCTGAACCGTAACCTCAACTTGTTCGAGTTTGCTGCGTACAAATTTTTTGCCGTCCAGCTCTTTCGGATACTGTTGAAGCGTGTAATTGCGGTTTGTAAAAAGTTTGACACCTGTTTTAAGTTCACCTTGTTCCGCGTTTTTGAGTTCCAGTTTTGGTGAATTACCGGGACGAAAAGGTTTGCCGTCACTGTTCGGGTCGGCTTTGAATGTCAATGGTTTGTTTGATTTCGGCGGCGAAATTCCGGTGGCTTTGTTGACCAAAATTCGTAACGTACTGTTTTGCGAAACGATATTACCGGCTAAAATGTCTTCCTCAGTAAATCGAGCCATCAAAATTTCTTTCTCACCGGTTCGGTTGAAATCGTAAATGATAAAAATTGTTCCGTCTTTTGCCTGATCACCATCGGGATACGAAACGCCGGCTCGTTCATCAAGTAAAAGATGACCATTCCATGATTTCCCATCGTCGTCGGAAAGCATTGCGGTTAAATGACTTCGTCCGGTTTGTTGCGAAATTCCGCCATGTTTAACCAAGAGTAACTTGCCCGATTGAAGACGCCGTACAAAAAATCGCGATGCCGTGTGCGGAATCCCGCTTCGTTTTGGTTCGCTCCATGTTTTACCGCCATCCAAAGAATTTGTTTCGGCAATACCGTATTTTGCACGAATCCACATGAAAAAGGAACCGTCTTTTCGTTCGACAATCATATTTTCGTCACAACTTATCTCATTTTTAGGAATAACGGCGTTACCGAGAAAATTCCATGTTTTACCATTGTCTTCGGAAGCGATAATACTGGAACCGAATGGAATTTTTTTGTCCTGATGATCGACGTTATTGTTCCAAATAGCGACCGGTAAGAGCCAACGATTTTTTGAATCGGCAATGGGTTTGCACATCATAATTCCGTCACAAAGCCGTCGTGGTTCAGACCAAACAGCGTCTTCCCGATTCCCCGAATCGGTTATCGCACACCAAACACCGGCTCGACCGTCCCAAAGATGAAAACTTTGCGCCCAAAAAAGCCAAACTTTTCCTTCCGGGTCTGTCCACATGGACGGATCAAAAGTTCGAACCGGTCCCGGAACATCAATGGCAAAAATTGGTTCTGTCCACGTTTTTCCTGCATCGCCGCTTGTTGCGAGGAGTACATAATTCTTATCTCCTTCGCCGGTTCCGCCGGAATACCATGTTGCCCAAAGCCTGCCGTTCGGAGCAATCGTCATGCTGGGAATCCCCTGAAATTGCCGCTTATCGTTACCGTATTCCGCCGGAACCGGTTTTAAAATACTCGGCGCATCAAGAACTCCGGGAAATTCTTGTGCAAAATTAAATTGCACGAAAATAATCATCACAATCAAAGAAAAAATTGGTCTCATCGTTTTTGGAATGTTAAAGGTGAAGTCAGATACCGTAACCTGTATACCGGTTTATTTTAGCCGAATCTTTCAATGTTGTCAAGAAGATTCTTGGGCTTTTTAATTTTTTTTGATAAAATCTTCAAGAGGTAAAAGTAATGATCTTACAAATCAAGGACTTACGTTTCCTGATTTATTTTGTGAATTTAATTCAAATCTCAGAATGTTTTTTCCTTTGATAATATTTGCCTTCAATTCTGTTGTTGTAGAATTAACATATTTTTCTGGAACAAGTTCTTTGAAATCAGGCGGATACTTCATGGAAATATTGTCTTGTCCTAATTCTTCCGGTTTCGGTTGCGGGGCAATGTTGATCTGTTTTGAAACCGTTACCGCATATTCACCTTCGGGAACTCCGGCGTTGGCGGCACCTCCCTGAACAGCAGTCAGATGAAAAACACCTTGGGCGTTCGTCAATCCGATTCCGGGCAATCCCCCGGAAACCGGTGTCAATCCGACCGTTGCATCGCCAAGTGGTTGACCATCAAGCAGTACCGTACCTTCGACAAATTGTGTAACCGGTTCCTTAACTCCGCAACCGGAGAAAAAAGTTAGACCAAAAAGAACGAAAAATATGGTAGCAAAAATAAACTTAATGAAACGTTTCATTTTATTTGTATAAAATTAAAATTTTAGGACAACATTTTTTACTGGATTGATACACTTTCCGCACCGTCAATAGTTCCCAAGGCTCCCCAAACTCCCCATGGAGAAGAACCGACATAATCTCTCGCAACACTTTGATCGAGATTCCCTGTATTGATCGTGTCCGAAACAAATCGAACGGAACCATCGGTCAACGCAACATTAACCCCGCCTTTATGATAACTACTTGCTGTCATTAATGCCGAAGTTTCAGCAGTACTTCCATAGCAGCCGCTGGTCGAGTTAGGAGGAAGAATCGTATAAAATCCGGTGTACAGGATATTGGAATCCGTCCAACGCATTCCTGGTCCTTGATTGCAATTGATGCCTGGGAAAAACCGGGATAATCTTCCTCCGACATTCATAAGACTGAACACGTTCGGATTGAAATCGGTCGGTGCTGAACCAGTATCTTGTCCCAGTGCGCCCTTGATTGGCATTTTATTAGCAAGACTTGCCACCCATGCCGGACCTGGACTGCCGGATGCTGATGGCGGATTAAACATTGCATTTGCGGTCGCCCCTTCTGCAAACAGAATTGTGTTTGATGTTCCATCCGTAAAAGCAACAAAAGATCGCGGCGAGAGATGCCGGAACGCAAAGGCACCACGAGGAGTATTATCGTCTACTGTATTGGCAACCCAAATATCGCCGCGATTAGCAAGATAACTGATTCGTCCGATCAAATGTGGTGCGACAAAAGCCTGGTTATCACTTGGACAGAGAATCGTTGGAATAATCGCATCAATAACGCCGAGTTTCAAGGTGTTATCACGCCATGGTGCCGGATCACTCCCTCCAAATTCATTTGCCCGTTCAATTAAAGTAACAGCATTTTGATAAAGAGATTGTTGTTCGATAAATGGAAGAAGTGCAACCATGTAAGACCAACGATGCCGATTTTTGTTCTTATACCGTGCCGGTATAGCGGTTGTTGACTCCTTTTGATCTGCAATCGACATAGCAATCATCTGATACGATGCTGCCGGAATCTCATCAAACGTGTCGTGAAAATTATGGACAGAAATAGCTAATTGTTTTAATTTGTTTGTGCACTCGGCACGTCTTGCCGCTTCGCGCGCCGCCTGAACCGCTGGTAACAGCATTGCGATTAAAACACCGATAATCGCAATCACCACTAAAAGTTCCACAAGCGTAAAAGCATTTTTTACCGTGAATTTTTGGATTCTGACTTGAAATGTTTGCATGATAAAGTTCCTCCAGTAATAAAATGAAAAAATGAACTAAAAATGAACGATAAACAATCATAATCGCGAACATCAAATATTGTTACTGCAATTGTACGGATTCACCGCCGTTTATTGTTCCTGCGGCACCCCAAACACCGAAAGGTGATGTTCCCGGATATTTGACAATGATCGTTTGATTAGGATTTCCTGCATCAATCGTTTCGGAAACAAACCGGGCTGAACCATCAATCAAGATAATATTGACACCGCCGCTGTGAAAACTGTTCGGTGTCATTAGATTCCCTGTCTCAATTGCGGTAGCACAAGAAGGTGAATTGGGCGCAAGGATCGTATGTAATCCTGTATAAAGAAGATGTCCGTCTGTCCAACGTAACCCCGGTCCCTGAAATGGCGACATACCGGCTGAAGGGGTAGCTGTTGGAGCAACTAATGAATTCAGTGTTGTTCCATTCTTTTGAGCCAAACAGTTGTTCGGATTGAAATCCGAAGAGGTTACTCCGGTTGCCCCTGCCAAAGAACCGCGAAGAGGAAAACCACTCGTTGTTGTAGGACTGCCAAGTGAAGATTGATATTCGTTACTTGCCGAAACGATTTCCGCTAGCATGAGAGTATTGGAAGTTCCATCGGGAATGGCGTCCATTTTAAGTTTTTGATAATCTCCCCGACTGAACGGTGCACGTCTGGTATTCGGATTTCCTGCATCGTCTAACCAAATATCCGCACGATTACAGAGGTAATTCAATCGCCCGATTCCATGATCGTTTTTACGAGCCATTCCATCAGAAGGACATAGAAATATTGGGACGATTGCCGTAATAATACCAGCGTAATCAGTATTGGTAATACGCCATGGTGAAGGATCGTTTGTTGGGCTAACGCTACTATCTTTGGCAACTCTGACAACACCTTCATAGAGAACCGTTTGTTCAAGGTAAGGAAGAATAGTTGCCGCATACGACCAACGATGACGATTTTTGTAGGTATAACGTCCTGATCCAAGAGCAGGAGAAGTTGGATCAGCATCCGCCAATTCCATTCCCATAAGAGAAGTCGTTGCGGAAGGGAGAACCTTCTTGGTATCGTGGAAATTATGAACAGCCAGAGCCAACTGTTTCAGATGGTTCGCACATTGCATTCTCCTTGCGGCTTCTCTTGCTGCCTGTACCGACGGCAACAAAAGAGCGATCAAAACGCCGATGATCGCAATGACAACAAGAAGTTCGAC
>JAISQH010000631.1 GCA_031274385.1 Planctomycetaceae bacterium
ATTACCGCGAGATAATGTAAAAGTTTGTTGATGCCGTCGCCCATTGCCCGAATCGGCAACGGATGTCCGTTTTGCAATCTGGAAAAGATGTTGGCGGTTCCGTGTTGTTGCATTACGAAAATATCTTCAATTTCATCAAAAAGAAGCCGCAACATTTTTACGAGTTCGTTTTTTTTATTTTTGTACTCAATTTCACCAGTCCATGTCGCGACAATTTGTTGTGACAGATGCGTATTCGGACTGATGTATATTACGAATGGAAGTACGGGTAAATAAGACGGGGTATCGAACATTAATGTCAAACCGCTTTGCGTAACTAAAAATCGTCCGGTTTCATTAGAATCGGCTCCGTCTTCATACATGAATTTCAAAGCATAACTTCCCGATAGCGGTTGAAACATCGGCGGCACTGCGTTTCGCTCGGTAAAACTTGTCTGCGAAAACTGTTCGTCTTTCTCCATGCACAAAGTTCTTAACCGTTTGTTATCATCCTCAATGGAAATAGTCAGTTTTTGTTTCGTATCTAAATTTCTAAACAACGTTTCCCACAAATGAGGAGGTTCTTGTCCCAAAATCAGACCCGGCGGTAGAGGCGAGACAACATCAATGCCACGAAAACTGTTTATGTTTATAAATACATCCGCTTTACGATATGCCAGCAACAAAAAAACGCCTTCTAAAATAGATGTTTTTCCTACGTTATTTTTCCCCGAAATCAACGTCAACGGAGTCATACGATCAAGCGTAAAATCCTCGAAACAACGCAAGTTCTGAAATGTAATTTTTGTCAACATTTGTAACTATATCCTCCTATCACACTTTCTTGAATTAATGAAAGTTGCAAAAATGCAAAATGCCAAAAATTCAGTCAGTTGATCTGTTTATTATTGTTTCAATTCATTATTTATCAAATAACCTGGTATTCAAAATCATCTCCGCGCTTTCGGCTAAATTCTGTACTCTAAATATGCTTGATTTGGTGATTCAAAGCCGAGTTTTTTGTAAACGGGGCAACCCATTTCGGTGGCGTGTAACTCCAATCGGGTAATACCGTGTTGTTTGGCGTCGGTAATCAAACGACGGACAATTTCGGTTGCCACACCTTGTTTTCGAAAATCGGAATCAGTGTAAATGTTGAAGATATATGCCGACATTCCGTTGCGCAACATTAAACCCGGTGCGTAACGCCGTACCGATAACGCCCCGCCGCCAATCGTTCGGTCTTCAAACTCCGCTAACCAATGGATACATTCACCGGTCGGAATGGTTTCAGCATAATAATGTCTGATTCCTGTTTCGATTTCTTCGTTCAGTTCTGTAATCCGGTCAGGCTGATAATGACGGATGAAACGAAAACGAAACTCAACCAATGTTTCAATATCCGAAATGTCGGCACGTCGGTAATTTATCATGCAACTTTTCTGCGCTCGTTGTTAGTTCGTTGGCGGCAGGTTTGGAGTAATTCTTCCGCGTCCGTCAAAAAAGCCGACGCCTTCTCAAATGTCCGAATCGCCACACTACTTGATTGCGAAAGATGTTCACAATCAAGATATTCGAGCCAGCGATTCAAATTTGAGATAATTCCCTCTTGAGCCGCCAAACCCAATAACGCCTTCGGCGTCAGATTTTCAATCTCCGCCGCATCGAATCGGTCTGTCAGTTGATGAGTTATCATCTGGCAGCAAACCCGAAACGTTAAACTGAAATTCTGTACAACTGCTGAAATCAAAATGTTTTTGAACTCAATACCGAGTTCCTGAAATTCCGGCGAACGGGAATACCCGATTGCGTTTTCCAATGATTCCATTGCATGTTGAAGTTTATCGGAATTACGTTTTTTCATCATTTCCTCCTTGAAAAAAAAATCGAAACACTAACAAAAATTATCGAAACACTAACGAGTCGGCGACCAGACGGGCGGCGACTTTTCTTCGGAACTGAGAACAATTTTCGGCAACAATATTTGAGAACTTTTAAGGGAATCAGGAACCGCGTTTGATCCCGGAATTTCGTTTGGAATGATGATTTCCGGCGGTTCAAACGGCGGTGCCTCATCGTAATTTTCAACCGGCGGCGATTGAATTCGTTTAGGGCGTGTCAACGGTTCTTGCGGCAAAGATGCATTGCTTTTTCGTAACGTCGTGTTGCGAAGTGATTCGTTTTCCCGTTTCAGATCGACGAGTTGCGCATGAGTCACGTACAGCGCGTTCTCAAGCCGCCGGTTTTCCTGAAGCAATAACGATTGGTCAACCTCATACTGATATCGACTCGTACAACCTAAAAAAGCCGAAAGAATCAATGTCAATCCTAATAAATGTTTTTTCATCTCCCGTGCATCCTTGCAGGAAAGTTATCTTACGTTACAAATTTATTGCAAAATTATTGCAAAATTATTACAAAATTATTTTACAATTTTTTCGATCACACGATCAATCAATCCATAATCTTTGGCATCAGCAGCAGACATAAACCGGTCACGGTCTGTGTCTTTTTCAATCTTGGCAAGATCATGTCCGGTGTGTTTGATGAGGATTTTGTTCAACCGTTCTTTGATGTTGGCAAATTCCCGTGCGTGAATCATAATTTCTTCGGCAGTGCCTTCCATTCCGCCGTGCGGCTGGTGAATCATAATCCGGGCATTCGGTAACGCAGAACGTTTCCCATTGGCTCCCGCCGTGAGAAGAACCGCTCCCATTGACGCCGCCTGACCAATACAATAAGTGGCAACATCGCAATTAATGTACTGCATCGTATCATAAATCGCTAATCCCGCCGTTACACTGCCGCCGGGAGAATTAATGTACAAATGAATATCCGCCGCCGAATCATCCGAATTAAGGAATAAAAGTTGCGCAACAATCGCGTTCGCCACTTCATCGGTCACTTGGGTGCCAAGAAAAATAATCCGGTCTTTCAAGAGACGACTGTAAATGTCCATCGCCCGCTCTTCGCGACCACTCTTCTCAATAACATAAGGTATTAAAGGCATCTTTTTAGTTAATAGTTAATAGTTAATAGTTAATAGTTTTTAGTTAATAGTTTTTAGTTAATAGTGAGCATTTATTATCGGCTGAATCATTAAACACATTATTGTTTTGAAAAACCGTATTCGTGAGAAAACCATTCGGCAAATTCTTCTACGCCAACGCTGTTGCCGCAATCAACGCGTCCGGGACGGAAATCGGACGATTACGGCGTTCGTAACGGATTTGGGCGAAAAGGTCGCAAATTCTCTCGGAAAACGGAAGTATTTTATAGTCGGCGGATAATTCTTCTTTTAATCGCTGGAGATTTTTTACACTCATTTGTCGATGATAAGCGGATTCCAAAAGTTCCGCAACCGTCATAAAACCAATACAAAGTATTTTACCGAATAAAATCGGAAGATACTCATTCTTCCAATCGGTACGACTGGAAATATAAGTAACAATATTTGTGTCAAGGACTAGTTCTTCCCGATGGTTCAAAATCATTCTTCTTTGCGTTTCCGTAAAAATTCTTCGACTTCCTCTTTTGAATCCCACAAAAACGATAACGTACCGAAAACCCGATTCGGATCAGTAAAACGTTTCTCGCCTTGTTCTTCTGCCAGTTCCTCCAAAGTTTTTTGGTGTTTCCAATGATCGTTGTTTTCCGGCAACGGCGGCGTCTTTTTAATAACAACAACTTTAGAACCATAAAACTCCGGCGGAAGAACAACCGCTCCACCTTCCGGAACCGATAATTCATAATGTAACGTTGGCATGATTTCCTATCCTTTATTCTTTACGTCTCCGTAAAAATTCTTCTGCTTCCTCTTTTGAATCCCACAAAAACGAGAGGGAACCAAAGTAACGATCCGGATCCGTCATTGTTTTATCGCCTTGTTCCTGACGCAGTTCTTCCAATGTTTTTTGGTGTTTCCAATGATCGTTATTTTCCGGCAACATCGGTGTTTTTTTACGGACAACAATTTCCGTATTGCAAAATTCCGGCGGTAACGTGATCGAACCGTTAACCGGTACAAATGTTTCATATTGTAACGCTGGCATGATTTGTTTCCTTTCCGGTATTGATCGGGTTACACAAGTACAACATGATTTTTATTAATGTACGGTTTGAAATCGTTGTCGATTCGGTTCCAGTCGAGCAAATCAACCCGAATCGGTAAATCGGACTCGTCGAAATCCTCAACAAGTTGGTTATAAAGATCGTTCGGAATTGCCTCAGAACCTTGAATAACGAGGTCGAGATCGGAATTTTTGCGTGCCTTGCCGTTTGCTCGTGAACCGAATACCCAAACGGTTCGGTCTGGAATCCGGCGGCGCAGAATCGCCAATACCATGGCAAGATCAACCGGTTCCAAAGTAAGACCGTCTATTGTCATCGAATTTTGTAACGTCATTAAATTTCTTCACTCCGATTTAAATGATTGAAAAGTTGTTTGGCATCTTCAAGGAACATTACCGCTTTCGCATAAACTTCCTCAGCAACTAAGGCATTATAAGTATGTGTTGTTTTATTTCTTGCTTCAAAATAAGAAAACCAGCGGGCAGGATCATCAACAAGCATTCGCTCGCCAGCCAGCCGGAACAACGCCTTGTGTGAAATTCCTTTAACAGCAGCCGATCCTAATTTTTCAGCAAGCCAACGTTCTAACAATTTCCAACTTAATTCAAACGTAAATTCAAAATTTTGGATAACCGCCGCACGAACCACTTCAGGAAATCCGGCATCCAACTCGACAAGGTACGGCGAATGCGAACACCGAATCGCTGTCTCCAAAGACTCAATCGCTTTGCAAAGTTTGGTAAGGTCAAGTAACATTGTCAATCGTTTTTATCCTTTCTCATTTTCCGAAGACCTATGACCAGAAAAACAACTCACAATTATTGTTATTGAAAAAACATTCGGTTGAAACGAAAACGAAAAATTGATTGATTAATTGATTAATTAATTAATTACTCTTCCTGTTGTTCAATGGCATTCTTTTTGAGAATATCGTCCACAACACCGTAAGTTTTTGCTTCTTCGGCATTGAGATAAAAATCACGGTCGGTATCTTTGGCGATTTCTTCAACGGGTTTACCGATGTGCGAGGCGAGAATTTCGTTGAGCATTGCCCGATCTTTTAAGATTTCTGTTGCTTGAATCTCAATATCGGTCACTTGTCCTCCGACGCCGCCCCACGGTTGGTGCATCATAATCTTGGCGTGAGGCAACGCAAAGCGTTTTCCTTTGGTGCCGCCTGCCAAAAGAATGGAGCCGCCGCTTGCCGCCAATCCGACGCAATAGGTTGCTACCGGACAACTTAGCATTTGCATTGTGTCGTAAATTGCCAATGTTGCTGTGACGCTTCCGCCGGGCGAATTGATGTAAAAATGAATATCTTTCCGGCGGTTTTCACTCTGAAGATAAAGCAATTTCATTACAAGTTCGTTTGCGTTATCGCTTCGGATTTCGCCTTGCAGAAAAATGATCCGGTTCTCAAGAAGTAAATCGCCAAGCGTCATGGAGCGTTGACGCTGGTAATCTCGATAAGTTGCCATTGAATCGGAATGGATCGGGAAAAAAGTGTCGCGCATAAATAAAAAGGGTTCAAAGTTGTAAAGAGTAGGAAATCCGGTTCTGTATTGAGCGTAAAGGATAAAGTAGCAAGAAGTTATAGAATAATTTGACTTAAAACACTTCATTCTCCGCTTCTTGAGTTGTAATTTTGCAAAAAAAGCGGTAATCAATCAAGAGCGATTTTCGAAAATGGAGTAGAAAATTTCCTATTATTCAATTATTGAGTTTAAAATAGGCAAAATAAACAATTGACAAACTATTTTGAAATTCCGTAAATTGAACAGATAGAACATTTTTATAGAATACCAGATTATGAAATTTTGGCAAGAGCAATCACTGTCGATCTGCAAAGTTTAAAATAAGTAGTAAGATAAGTTGCGAACAAAGGCACGAAGGACACAAAGATTGAATTGAATTTTTTGTGTGTTCTGTGTACTTTTGACCACAATAAAAAACTCCAAGATGGGAATATTTTGAGAAATATCTGAAAAATAATTTGAAAATAATTTGAAAATTTTCAGAAATGCGTTGACAGCCGATTTTATTTCGTGTACACTTCTCATTGGAATTTGCGTTTTTTGCTTTTTCATGCAACGCAAATGTGAGTTTCACCATTTTTCAGAATTACAAGGAGAAAAATTATGAAAGTTCGATTTTCTGTTAAT
>JAISQH010000038.1 GCA_031274385.1 Planctomycetaceae bacterium
TTTTTTGTTAAGTTTTTTTGTTAAGTTTTTTTTGTTAAGTTTTTTTTGTTAAACGCTTTTGTTAAACGGTGAAAATGTACAACAACGATTTGACGAACCGAGAATTTGGCGACTATCATCTTCTTCGCAAGATTGGCGGCGGAGCAATGGCGGAGGTTTATTTGGCGGAACAACGTTCGCTTGGTCGCCGGGTTGCCGTGAAAATTCTGAAACCGGAACTGGCTCACGATGAAACCTATATCAAACGTTTTGTCCGGGAAGCGAAAGCAATTGCCGCATTGAATCATCCGAATCTTGTTCAGATATTTCAGACAGATTGTTTTGAAGGGTATTGGTTTATTGCACAGGAATATGTTCAGGGGCAAACGCTTCAGGAATTGATACGGCGTGAGGGGGCGTTGTCGTTTCAACGGGCGGCTGACATTCTTTGGAATATTGCTTCCGCACTTGAAAAAGCAGCGCAAACCGGAATTGTTCATCGTGACATTAAACCGGACAATATTTTGCTTGGCGACAACGGCGATGTTAAAGTTACTGATTTTGGTCTGGCGCGGGTTGGCGATTCCGGCGGAACAGCAACCGCCGCCACCGCTCTGACGCAAATCGGAATGACGCTTGGAACTCCGCTTTACATGAGTCCTGAGCAGGCACAAGGAAAACTGTTGGATCATCGCAGCGATTTGTATTCGCTTGGCATTACGATTTACCATGCCTTAGCGGGACAACCGCCGTTTCGCGGTGACACGGCACTTTCTGTTGCGCTGCAGCACGTCAACCAACAACCGGAACTCTTGGAAAAATTGCGACCGGATATTCCGCCGCCGCTTGCCCGGATTGTTCACCGAATGATCGAAAAATTGCCCGAAAAACGTTTTCAGTCGTTTTACGATGTTCAACTGGAATTACGGGAACTTTATACTGTTTATCTGAACGATAAGGAAGCGGCGGTTCGTTTGGGCGGTTGGGATCGGTTTTTTATCGGGCGTACCGATCAACGGCTCTTGGCAACAACAGAAAAACTTCAACGAATATTGCAAAAAGAAGACCAACTGAAAAAACGGCAACATCGTTTCCGATATTTTTGGTTACTGATTTTTCCGATGGTGTTTTTGATCGGCTTGACGTTGGGGTTCTTTCGTGTGTACTCCATGCCAAACCCATTGGAAAAACCGGTCTCAACTCGAATTACGAAACGAAATACAGTTTCCGAACAATGGGTTTACGCCTGCATTTTGAATACAACTGACGCATGGCAAAGTATTTTGGATTATTTTCCCGAAGAAGAATATTTTTGGGGACGTAAAGCAAAAAGGCAATTGATTCGTTGTTATTTTCACGAAGGAACTCAGGGTGATACGGTTCATTCGCTGCCTATTTTTCAGGAATTTGCTGATTTTAGTGACATTGAGATTGAGGATCAGGTGTTGGGGCTTGCCGGTTTGGCTTGGTGTTCGGCGGAAAATCAGGATAATATGGAAACAGCAAAAGAATATCTTCGGCGGCTTTATGAATTGAATTTTTCTTATTCCGATCCGCTCCTGATCCAAATTCTCGATGCCGCTCACAAAACAATTCAAAGAAAAGAAATCAACTTAAACGAAACAGAAAATAATAATGGAAATGGAAACGAAAACGGAATGTCCGATCCAATGTAACATAAACCAACCCCATTGCCCGCCTCCTTTGATTTTTATTGCGAGCAACCCGTTAACCGATTATTTTTACGAAAATGAAGAATCATGTTTGACCAACCTTATTATCTTTTATTCCTTTGGTTGATTCCGGTGTTCGCGTTTTTGATTCGGTACGCTTATCAACGCAAACGTTGTGCCGCCGAACAATTTCTCCAAGCCGCGATGCGGAAACGTTTAATGCCCGGAATAGACGGTGTTCGCATTTTGTCACGGTCAATTGTTCTGCTAACTGCTTTGTCTTTTAGTTTTGTTGCGGCTGCCAACCCGATGTTTGGAGTTTATTTTGAAGAAGTTTCACGGAAGGGGGCGGATATTTTTGTTTTGCTTGATGTTTCGCGGTCGATGTTGGCGGAAGATACGGCTCCGAACCGGCTCATGCGGGCAAAATCGGATATCAAAGATTTATTGCAACGGATTGTTGGAGATCGTGTTGGTTTGATTGTTTTTGCGGGTAAACCGATTGTCAAGGTTCCGCTGACAACCGATCATGGTTTTTATAACGAAATTCTTGATTCTGTTGACACCAATTCCGCGCCGCGCGGCGGGACAGCGATTGGCGATGCGATTCGCAAGGCGTTGGATGTGATGCCGCCGGAATCAGATCGTGATCAGGCGATTGTTCTGATTACGGACGGCGACGATCAGGAATCCATGCCGCTTGAAGCTGCCGGAGACGCGGCTGCCCGAAAGGTTCGTATTTTAACGGTGGGGCTTGGCGATGCTGCCGAAGGCGGTCGAATTCCGATACGCGATGCGGACGGCAAGTTGACGTATCTCAAACATGAAGGTCGCGAAGTTTGGTCGAAAGTCAATGAACAAACTCTCAAGGAAATCGCATTGCAAACCGGAGGCATATTTATTCCGGCGGAAACGCGGGCATTTGATCTTGGACAATTTTACATTGATTACCTTGGTCGGTTGAAAGGCGGAGAATATCAGATTGAGCAACGAAAAAAGTTTCGCCAACAGTATCAGGTTTTTCTTGTTATTGCGGTTCTGCTCCTGTTGGTGTACATTGCCGTACCGGAATACAGAACAACGGAAAATAAAACTTCCATTTTGATTCCGGCTCACAATGGTAACAATAAAAACAATTTGTAACCATTTTATCTTTCACCGATTCCACATACCACACAAGTCGTAAAC
>JAISQH010000077.1 GCA_031274385.1 Planctomycetaceae bacterium
GGAGATTGCCCGATCATTGGAAGGCGTAATAGGTTCCCGAATGACCGGCGGCGGTTTCGGAGGTTGTACGGTATCGCTCGTTGAATCGTCAAAAGTTGAGAGCGTTTCAAAATCCGTAACAGAACAATACAAAACAAAAACCGGTATCAATCCAATCATTTTTGCAACACAACCCGCCCAAGGCGCAATCATCTGTTAATCAAATATCCGTATAGACACAAAACAAAATCGGATATCAATATTTATTTTGTCAAAAAAATCCGAAATCATCAGAAAAAATCAAATCCCATCTTTGTGTTCTTCGTGCCTTTGTGCGCAACTTATCTTAAACTTTGCCGATCAACTGAAATTGAATCATTGATCATTGACAACAGAAAACGGAAAACGGATAATTGAAAAAATAAAATAAAGTCAACCGCTTGCGTCACCGGCGGTTGGCAACTGACAATTGGTTACTAACTAATGACAATCGGCTAACTAACTACTGATTCAAATGAAACACATTTTGATTTTAACCGGAGTTTTTTGTTTGATTTTGAGTTTTTCTTTGTTTGCTGATGACCGGACTTGGACTGACCGCGCCGGTAAATTTCAGGTCGAAGCAACCCTTCTTGATTTCGATGGAAAAGAAGTAAAACTCAAGAAAAAAGAAGATGGCAAAGTGATTTCATTGGACTTGGAAAAACTGTCGCTTCCCGATCAGGTGTACGTCAAAAAGACAATGGAATCGCTCAGTAAAAGCGAAGAACCAAAGTCAGTTGAAAAAAACACAGAACCGGTTGAAAAAGCCCCTGAATCTCCGTCTGAAAAAACCACTTCGAAAAGATCACGCAAACCGTTGCCGGAAGACGAAGACGAAGAAAATTCCCAAAATGAGGAAATTGCTTTTCGCGGCAAAATTCCGGTAACACGCCTTTCGATTGCCCGACAGATTCGAACCGATTTGACAAAACCGGGTTGGTCCATTTCGCCCGATCCGGCAAAAACGTTGACGCTGGATTTTCCGTTGCAGCCGATGGTTTTTCCGTATCGCCGTCAGGATTTTTCTACCCATATCAAAATGGAAGGAATCGGTTTTGCCGACGAATCACCTGAAACAATTCTTACCGCCGCTTCTTTTTCTTCACACGGTGAAACCAAAATGACTCAGGTTTATGTCGGCAATCTGAAAACGCTTGAAATTCAATCACAACTATTTCCCGCCCGATTGTCACCGCTTGGTCTTTCGCCGGACGGAACCAAAGCCCTTTTTATTCAGGAAACAACCACAGAACGGCGGGATAACAAAATCCATCTGACCATTGCCGATGTTACTCAACCCAAGTTCCCTTGTATCGGTGTGCTGATTCCTTTTGCCGAATTGAAAAGAGATCGCGGTTTTGATTCCAAAATGGAAATTGAATGGGCGGACTGGATTGATAACGAACAGATATTGGCTCAATCAAGAAGCGGGCAACTTGTGTTACTGAAAACCGGAACGGGTGCGGCGGTTTGGACATTGGAAGGTTCCAGTATTAGTTCGGTAACGTTGTCACCCGGCAAAAAATATCTTCTCACATGTTGTCACCAGAATCGCGGCAGTGTCCATGTTTTGATTGAGACTCAAACCGGAAGACCGCTGGGACAATTGCAAACGCCCAAGAGTTGGAAGGTTCCCGGTTCGGGGGCGCATTTTGTTTTTTCACCTGACGGAACCAAACTCGCCGCTTGCGACAACGATTGGATTCATCTGTGGGACGCCACCAACGGAGCCGCAACCGATTCGTTTTATGTCGGGAGAGTTTCGGTTTATAAACGGAACATGTTTTGGATTGAACCTTCTTATTTGTTGGCGGGCGGCACCTTGATTGAAACGAAACAACAGTTGCCGATCTGGAAATATTCCGACACTCAATCGGAGGACTCTTTTTTTGCCGGAAAATATTGGCACATGAAACGTCCTGATTCTTCCGACTCGACCCATTTTGCTGTTTTGGGTTTAACGATTCCCCATGCGGCGATGCCGAAGCTTCCGTTGTTGACGGACAGTCAAAAGTATTGTATTCGTCCCGGTATTACGGTCAAGTTGACGGTTGACTCCGCCATTCCAGACCATGAGAAGGTTCGGAATTATGTCCGAAGTTTGTTGCGCAATAACGGAATCAATGTCGCCGACAACGCGGCGGTTTCCCTGAAAGTAACAATTAAAGCGGAGGAACCGAAAGAGGTGTACTATGGCGATCATTTTTTTGGACGTAACATTACCGGACATGCCAATTTCACCGCCCACACCATGTCGTACCAATTTGAACAAGACGGCAAAGTTTTATGGGCAACAAGTTGCCGGACTGCGGCACCTTCCACGATTACAAACGAAGAACTGAAAAATCGTTCGCTTCAGGATATTGTCAACGAAAAGTCCAAGTTGACTTCCAGTTGGTATCTTTCGGTCGAAATTCCGAAAAAAATTCCCTTCGATAAAGCCGGAACCTCTTCTCTGATTCCAATCAGAACATCAATAGGGAAAAGACATTGAACTGTTATAGTCCGGGCAAAAGTTGGGGCGGGTTTCAAATCCGCCCCAACAACGTTCGGATCATGTTACTAACTCCACAGAATAATCAACACCGATCCGGCAATCATAATTGCGGAGGCGGCGAGTTTGCGGTATATTTTTGTTTCGTTGAAAAAGAACCAACCGTAAAAAACACTCAACACAGTTGACAATTGAAACAACGCCAACGCATAACCGACGTACATATTGGCGAGAACATAAACCGCCATTGCCTGCGTCAAACCGACCGAACCGATCAATCCGGCATAAAGCAAGTATTGAGAACAAGCCTGCCTGAATTCTTTTTGCCAGACGAATTCCGCGTGCCGTTCCAACAGCGGAATAAAAATCAGAGCAAAAACGGTTCCGCTCACACACCAGACAATAAACGCCGTTTGAGCATCGGAATACAAAACAATTTTCTTGATGAACACGATT
>JAISQH010000129.1 GCA_031274385.1 Planctomycetaceae bacterium
CTCAAAACCGGTAAAACTTTACGTAAATAAGCGATACTGAAAATCGCCAATGAAAATTCCAGTGGAGGATAACGGACTTGAACCGATGACCTTCTGGCTGCCAGCCAGAAGGAAAAACGACACAAGTCTTTTATTACAAAAGACTTACAACAACACTACACAGTCTGTTCACTCCTACGTTCACTCCTCAAAACAACGCCGTTCACTGAGAACAGGAAACGACACTAAACTGTTGATTATCAATATATTATGATTAATTCCGGCGCAAAAATCAAGTTAATAGCAGTTTTTCGAAGGGATTCAGGAATCTCCCATTCAAGTTAATGCTTTGGCAAGTTTGGCATGCTACGGCTTCGATGACTAACGACTTCAAGGCAATCGGGAGGCTCATTTCTTGAACTCCATTATTTTGTGTAGGGACGTTTGGCAACATTATAATTCACCTGTTTATCTGCTGTGGTTGACATATTTGGTACAGCAAATCAAGTGGATGTTCGTTTACTTTAGCATCACGAGTTTTTTTCCAGTTTGATAAATCATTTACCGTAATGTTGGTCAGGTAGGACAAATCCACGTCGTATTGCATCGAAATTCGTGAGTTTTGGATATACCCAGCAGTTTTTGTCCATCCTCTATTTGGTGGTGGTGTCGCTTTGATAAATTGACTTGCGGACAATTCTAGGTAGAGCCATGGTGATTCTGTTTTGTTTTGTACCGTATCCGAGACCGAAACAGAGTTAGATGTATTCAAAAAGAACAAACACTCGGTTTTGTCAATCATCTGCATTAATGCATTTGACAACATTGAGTGAACATGTGCTGTCGAGTAATTCCGTTTGTTGTAGTCGTAAACTTCCATTATGTTATTATAACACAATTTATCATCTATCATTTTCAACAAGTCGTTTGCATATCCCCAAACAGCTGAATCAATAAACGAATTCAAATTGAAGCAACCATTGAGCCAAGCCGCAAAATTGGTTGCCAATTCCAAATCCTGATGTGAATGGGAAATAAATACATCGGCATTTATTTGCGGAAACCAATTATTTTGGAGTTGAGTTCCATCAATAACATCATTTTGGATAATTTTTTTTGTAATTATATTTCTTATACTTTGGGTTTGCTCTTCGAGAAGAATGTAACGATAAAATATGGACATTAATCCTGCTTCCTTCGTAAAATCAGGCGGGGAATTTCTGTCTAATTGTAGATTAAACCCTTTGAACATAATAACTTAGAAAACAAGAGAGTTACTGCATTTATTACATATCCGTCACATGTTTGTTGCATTGTATTATGTTTTGGTTTCGACGCTAATCCGGCACTTCGTGCAGTGCGGTTTTGGGGACTCGTGAGTCGTTTGTAGTGTTTGAAAATATACAACACATAAACCAAGTATGATGAATAGGACATAAAACCCAAATGTCATTAACGAAAACATAGATTTACAACAAGAATAAATACTTTTATATTTTTCTACCTGCATACTATACAAGATAATGTCGCCATCGTTGTTAGTAACATCTTCGTATAGTTTTCTAAATTGTCTTTCCTTACATAAATAATAACTATCCAGTAACCAAAACACCATTACCGGCACTATCATCATCCAGAGAAAAATCGGCTTAGAATTGCTTGCATGTACAGCCAATAAGGCAGTAACAACGGCTACCGTCATTCCTTTTATTTGAAAGGAACAGGTGTTCATCCTTGCAATGACATTTTGAATGATTTCAAAATATTTTCGTTCGTCTTCCGTAAAACCTTTTGTGTTGTCTTTGGGCATGAAATTTTTACTCCTGTTTTAATTTATACAAAATATCAAGGGGACAGAGAGCATTATCATACTTTTGTTCCCAATTACACAAATCCATAAACTCAAGATTTGTTAAATGCGACGTATCTAACGGATAGTTAACAGGAAGGGAAAAAGCGGCGATTTTGTTCGATTTACACTCCCTATATTCATTAAGGGTTTTACTTCTCGCTAAACGACTCATCTGAATCTCTGCATAAATCCAAGGAGAAAAAGTTTCTTGTATTGTTTTGTTAAAAGTTTGCTCTATCGTTTTATTAGGTGGTATAGAATTGTGCGTATTCAGAAAAATCAAACATTCGGTATTATCAATCATTTGTGCGAGTGCCATTGTTAACATCGTGTGAATATGATCTGCAATCAAATGGCTTATGCTATAATCATAAAATCCATTTAGGGGTAACCAAGAAAATATTTTATCAAAATGCCGTTGTAACTCTTTTGAGTATCCCCAAAGGCAGGAATCAATAAAAGAATCAAGTCCAAAAGTCTTATGAAGCCAACCTGCAAGGCGAATCGCCAATTTCTCATCTTGATGTGAATGCGAGATAAAAATATGGGCATCAATTTGAGGAAACCAATTTTCCTGTAACTTCGTTCCATCAATGGTACCATCTCGTCTAAAAGCACATTCAACAGATTTTTTCATTTCTCCAAACATTTGTTTTCTTCGTTGGCTAAACAAATGATCAGCAGCTATTGTAGCCCCCAGTAGTGACAATTCTGAATTAAGTCCTCTGTACAGATTCTTCAATTCTTCATGTGATAATTTTAATTTAAACCCTCTGTACATTTTTATACGTCCCTTGTTTATGTATCGCGTCTACCTGTAACAGGTAATTTTTATAAAAGCTGTCCCTCATTAGATACACACACAAAGTCAAGTACAAGCGAAAATCGGACACTTGAGTGTGAAGGAATTTTGGACAGTTGATGACAAAAATATCCTGTTTTTTTATGTATCTGCACTTACAAAAATATATTTTATTCGAAAATTTCACTATATTCAATATTACGGGTTTATCGTATTGTTTTCAGATTCAATTGGATTCAAAACAGGCAATCCGAGTTCTTTCCGAATTCGATTAGCATCCTCCTGTGTAATATAAAAAATATAAATTGTAACACCTACAATGTCAATAGGTTTAAGCTTTTGAAAGTAACAATATTCTTTATCATGTCCGTAAAGTGAATTTGTACTCAATGCGTACCAACCTGGCAATGGACCGACCTCCGTTAAATTCGTTTTGGCTGCTCCCATTTCTGAATTGTGGTCTATCGGCGGTTTGGGACAAGTAATACCAATGGCTGACGGTTCAAAACCGCCGTGATACGCTAATCCGTCAAGGTGTATTTCTGGGCGTGAATCGAGCCATTTCTTAAGGTATCTCAAATCCTGTCCCCAATCAATGGCACTGTGAAGGAGATGTTTGTATCCGTTTTTTGTACCACCGGACAATTCGTTAAAGTAGGCAAGCAAATGGGGATAATTCAATAGGCTGCTTATTATTGATAGAAATATTAAAACCGGAACGATCATTTTTCCCATTATTTTCTGTTCCATAAGTAAAACAACCCGTCCGATGAAAACAAAAGTTAGCCCTACAAATGGAATAACGTATCGAAAATGAGTATTGAAAGCAACTTGTGAACTTACAATGAAGATTACCGACAGGGCTAGTAGAATCAATATTATTTCGTCAAACGAGATTCGGGCTTTTTTCCAAAAGACTGCGGTCAAAACGGCAAGTAACAATAAAATCTGTATTCCATGTGTTTCTTTGACGAGTAACCCGTAAACATAATAACTCCACCAACCGCGATCCTGCCATTGACCAGCCAGATACGACATCTGTCCGAAATGTTCGAAATCGCTGATCTGCGTATCAAGACCAATCAAAAATTGTCGCGGTAATGGAACCGGTAAAGATGCAAGAGGAGGATTTTTGTTATCAATAACCGCGAATTTCTTACTGACGAACGAGTAACTGCCGTATTCATCGAATGAGCCGTCAAAACCATAAAACGCATTGATGATCCACAAGACGATAAAAAACATCAACAAAATTTGCGTTCCAATAATGTCAAAACGTTTTTTGAGTTGTTCGTGTTTCCGGTATTTTATGCCAAACCATAGAATTGCCATGATTGGATAAAGTCCGAAAAGAAACAGCCATGTCGTTTTAGCGAGAATTGCAAGGGCAAGAGTAAACGCAACAATAATGCTGTGCATCCAAGTCGGTGACTTGAGCCAATGCCAAAAGTAGTAACCCGCAACCAAACCGAACGACGCGGCGGCAACATCATTGGTAATCAGTTCCGCGTTGCCAAGAATGATCGGGTCGAAACACCAAAGCGTTACAGCAATGAGACCGGCGGTGTCACGACGATAAAGTTCTCGAGACCAGAAAAAACAATATAAACCGCCAATGAGACTAAACGGAATACATGCCCAACGTGCCAAGGTCATTAACCAAAGGGAACGTTCGCCGTTGATTTCGATAAATTGACTGCCGATGGAATATTCCGGTCGGGTTCGGGGACCATCAACGAATCGCGTCCAGTTTGTTTCGCAACCGACAAGCATTACCGGAATTGCAGCAACCATTCGAACGAGATGCGGATTCACTCGGTAAAGTTCGTAACGTCCGAGTTCCCAATGACTCACTCCGGCAGCAAGAAGCGGCGGTTCTAATGCCGTCGGAGAATGACAAGCTGCAGCGTAACCAAGCAGCAAAGAATGAACGAAAAGTAAAACGATTACAAAAATCCATGTATCGCGAAATTTTTGTACAGAATCATCTGTGTTATCCATTTTCAAAACTGTTTACAAAGACGTGTTGAAAAATGCGATGTAGGGAACACTGAAAATTGTTTCGCCGGATTCATCAACGCCGGTAATTTTACCTTCGATCAATTGGTTCGTTGTTTCCGAAGGCGGCGCAATTCGAGTTGTCAAGACAAAAGTATTTTTCGATTTGGCAAAATTAACTTTTATAGAATCGTGATCGGCGGTACATTTGATTTTGGTTGGATCAATGTTCGGTTTTTTGAACGTTAATGTACAAGTCCGAACAACCTCGTCTTTGGCAACACGACCAAAAACGATTTGAGCGGGAACAATTTCAACATCGCCGGAAAGATAACCGCTTACCGGAACTTCGAGAATTTTATCCTCATTACCATTTTGTACATGAAAAATTATTTTCGTTGCAAGATTACCGGGTTTGGTGTCTTTGCCCGTCCATTCGATTTCGTAATAATCAATGGCACGAATACTTTGTGATTTGAGTTCTTTTGACGTTTCGACAGGTTTTGAGGTCAGCGTAAGCCATGAAGCATCACATTCTGCTGATGTAACTTTGGCATCGGGAAGTCCTGCCGCCATAACGTACAATTTCGTTTTGTGCGCTTCATTGGTCGAAAGATTACCAAGAGCAATCATTTCCGGGTCAGTCCAAATAGCACGAATCGTTGCCGTAATATCGGCAACAACAAGAAGTGTCTTCGGTTCGGCATCCCAAAAGTAAGCGTGTTGCGGTGTCAATCCGCGTTTGCCGGTGGTGTCAAATTCCAGTTCGAAAATACCTGTTTTGCCGGGTTCAATTTTTTCCGGCTTTGATTTGACGGAAAGACAAGCACCGCAAGACGTACTACTAAAACCAAAAGACATCAATTTATCGGTTTCGTTTTTCAATTCAAGGGAACAAGTCAGTTTTTGCCCCGCATCGACATCACCGAAATTGTGTTTGAGAAAATAGGAACGTTCAAGTGTACTTTTTATCGGAGCAACAGACGGCGTTTTTTGAACGGTTTTAGATGATTCCGATTCGGAAGAAGTCGTCTCTTGTTTGTGGCAGGAGGTCAAGAACAACGACAAAACGAAGAAACAAATGACCGAATATCTCATATTGACGCGTTAGCGGAAAACGGTTTATCTTTGCGGTGTCGAAACCAAAGAACGGCAATAATAACGGCAACCATAGGACAGAAACAAACGGCGAAATCACCGCAAGCACGATAAAACGGAGTGATGCGAACCACAAGAGCCGCTCCGTCCCACGCATCGGTCAGTTCGGCAACTAATTTACGTTGCGTCAATTCCGGGTAGTCAATCAATTTGATTACTTGGTCATTTTCTTGTACATCAACCGCACAAACAGCGTGGTCAATTTCATCGGTGTTTTTTCGCAAAGCGAGAATAACAACGGTTTGGTCGTCTTTGAGAAGTTGGCAAAGTTCTTTCGGCGAAAGTTTTGCAATCTGACAATCAACACCGTGATAAGATTTGAGTGCCTTTTGCAAATTTTCAAGCGGTAGATATTTATCTTGTTCCCAACTACATCGCTTGGCTATTTCAGGAAGCGAAGTTTCAACTCCAAGTGTTTTCAAAGCAACTAGACAGGCAATCGGACCGCAGGCAGTTTTATACTGTTCATCTTCCAGCGTTGGTAGTCGTTGGGCAAGAGCAATAATCGGTAACAGAAAAAATATTGGAAGAAAAAGAAAATATCTCATTCTGTTTCCTCCATTTTGCTTTCGTGTTCTTTTTTGTTTTTGAGATATGTACGATATTTCAACGCAAGAACAATAAAAATCATCGCAAAACCAGCAATGATACTAATGTAGCGGTAAATAAACACCCGCTTGCTCTTGACGGTTTCCTTTAAAAGACCATCAATAGAAGCATTATCATTATTGTTATATATTATACCACGACTCGTATCTGTTATAATTGCATCCTCAGGAATGAAATCAATAAAATAATTATCATCAATTCCTTGATTGATTTTGATCAAAGAAGATACAATTTCTTCGCGTTTTTCTAACGATCCTTTTTTATCAAAAATTTCTACTTCAATTTTTGAAGGTAACCATATCCCATTTTCATAATTTTTTAGATCAGTTAATGTAGAACGAAGAATAAGCTCTCGCCCAATCAGAACAGGTTCATTATTCGCAGGCGACGGAACATGCACTTGCCGAAATTCTTCTTTTCGAATCACCGAAAAATCGTAGTTTATGGCAAGATATATTCTCCTTGTAAGCGAAGCTGCAACAATACACTCAAATCCGTTTATTATCTCTTTTTTTTCATAAATATCAACGTTACTGTCGTTAAGAAATAAAATAATATCAAACCCTTCATGAGGAAAGTTACATTTTTTTGTATCAAATAACATTGCAGCCCCTAAAGGCATCCATGACATAAAAAAAACATCAAGATTTTTTGCAGAACCTATACCGACCTGTGGCGGGATATCAATTTCTTTCGCAATGCGAGGCTCCATAAGCGAAATAATATTTTTACCATCGTAAGATTTTCGCTGGTGCGGAACATAATACTTTGGTGACTGAGAACGTATATCAAACAATAACTTATTACCACTTGATGTATATTCACGTTCGGTTTTTTCAGTCGACAACACTTTACCATCTGCACTATAATGAAAGATATTATGGTTAAAGATAATTTGGTAGTCATGAATTGCTGCCCGTTTAGAGGCAAATAGTTTAAGAAGTTCCTTTTTGGGAATTAAAGGTCTTTGTTGTGATAGTATCTCATTTAAGAGATCAATAAAATCCCTCTTATTTATTCGATCTTGTCCTATTTTTGCTAGGCTAGTATAGAAATCTTCATCATTTGGGGAAAAACCATAAGTAACTTTATATTCTTTAATTTCTTTAAGGACTTCTAAATTTACTGTTTGCTCACTCGCAATATTAATTGAACAAACACAAAAATAAAAGAACAAACCGATGATAAAATTTACTATATCATTTAAATTTAAACTAATAGATGTCGGAATATATTTTATCCGTTTTAGAAAAAAACTCTTACAATATACTCTGATTTTCTGGATAGTATTATATTGCATTGCCAGTGAAAATTGTTTTGTGAAAAACATAAAGCCTCTCCGTCAGAAATTAGCTGGTTAGTTTTGAGGTGATCCATTGTAAAGTGTTTTTTACTGAGTGGTTAAGCAGTAAATTTTACGTTTTTTTGACGTTCAAATGTTGATTTGGTACAATATGGCGTATAGACAGATGAAAAACACAACCGAAACATTTATCTTTTCCTTATCCGGTCGCGATAGCCTCTACCCACACTTTCTATAGACTGGAGCACTGGTGTCCCACTCTATACACCGTATATTATAGCAGAGGCTTGCTATTTTCCCTACAAAACTTGCCTACGGGAGTAAAGTAAATTTCCCTTTCTCATTAACAGTTAGTCGAATCTGGCACATTATAACCCCCCCCGGGGTTAGTTATACCACAAGCACTGGTTTTTTTACATGCAGAAGCGAAACCAATTACATCACCTGTTATCGGATCTCTAACAGGTTCCGTTGTCCAAATACAA
>JAISQH010000585.1 GCA_031274385.1 Planctomycetaceae bacterium
GGGTAATATGATATTGTGACCGATTGAGATTTCGGTGGTTAATATCGGTTTATGTGCGGCAATCTTTGCTGGATAAGTCTGTTTCCTCTTTTTATTTTGTTATATTCAGAATGTCCGATGTAAACGAGTTAATTACTAGTCGAAACGGTTGTTTTTAATTTAATAATTTGTCTTTTTTCTCGAATTAGACAAATATTTTAGTCGAACAAGTCATTATGACTTACAGAGACAGTATATCCTGAATATAAATAAAGTCAATCAGTAAATCAAAAATTCAACAATTTTGACAAAATATTTTTTTCAAAACGTGATTTTGGGTTGGAGTGATGGTGAAACAAATGAAATGAAACAGAAAACAGCAAAACGATAACCTGTTGAGTCGTAACAATTTATGTCAACTTCTTCTTCATAATTCCTTTTTTATTTTGACACAAAAGAAAAGTCTGAGTGTTGGGTGAATATGCTGTTTTGTTAATAATCCATGATGGCGTATTATCTTATAACGTTATTTTATTAATGATACCACAACAGGGTATTTTGTATTGAATTGTGGTTGGGGGCTTGCCAAATCGTTTTGGGTGGTTATAATTTGACGTAAAGTTTGTGAGAGGGAGGCTGTTATTTCACGAACTTGGTTAGAGACAACCATTTTTTATGAAGTGTGAGAGACTTATGAGTAAACGACGGCGACATTGGTGGAAAGGTCCGCATCTTTCAACGGCAGCTGTTTGGATGTTACTTATTCCTTTTGGTATTATGGCTTTACGTCTTGCAATCTGAAAACGTTCCCCTTCTTTTTTGTGGAGTTGGAGGAAGAGGTGAGTGGTGGAAGGTGAAAGACAGTTATTCAATCGAAATTTTGAAATGATGATCGGGGCATGGAATTTTTCCGCAAGAAATTTCTCCATTCCCCGATTTTCGTTTTCGGAGTAGATGTTAAACTGGAAAGAGTGAAAAGAAAGTATGAAAAAGTTCAAAGTAAAAAATCTTTCATTGAAAACGACTTAACTTTTTTATACATTGACACTATTTCAGACTGAGTAGCGCGCTCGTAGCTCAATTGGATAGAGCAATGGATTTCTAATCCATAGGTTACAGGTTCAAGTCCTGTCGGGCGTAATTTGTAAAATTATATGAAACAAGGACTTAAGACGGTCGGATGTTTTGTTGAGTGGTTCGGGAAACAAAGAAAAAGTCAAAATTTGACTTTTTTCGCGAAGAGGGAACCGCATGACAAAAAAATTGAACACGCCAAAACTCTGTAAAGATCGGGACTATGCCTTTTGCCGGATTAGCGGGAAACGCGATGCCAAAAATCGGAAAACGAAAGTCCAGCCTTTCCAAACCGCCCCGCCTTCGGTTTGAATCCTTTTACTTTACATTGGGTGTTTCGCCGGCTTTCATACGTTGGCGCCATGCCCAAAACGCTCTGATTTCTTCCTCATGGTGTAAGGCTTCGTAATGAGCGGATACCCGATCAAGACGTTTGTGTAATTCCGATTTTTCGTTATCAGAATTTTCCGGTACTTTTGCCACGATAGGTAATTCCAACGTTTGTAACATGATATTTTCTTTTAATTGATTTTATCTTCGTAAGTTCGTAGCACGATTTTAGCGTTTTTTGTGTAGGTTGTAAAAGTCCGAACAAAAGTAACATGCAATCCTTCGTCAAAAGCGTTTTGAGCGACGGCGGTATTTTGTGTTTCTGTTATCTGTCCGTCCAGTTCTTCAATTTCGTAGGATAGTTCTTCCATTGTTTTACCAGCCCTTTTCAGATAGTGTTTCCGGTACTTTTCCTTGCCTTATCGGTATTTTTTCGGCAGGGCTTGAATTTTTTCGGAAAGCGGACGGAATAACTAAGTATTGGGTAGGGAATAATTACTCCGGTTTTTTGATGTGACAATGATTCCGATTCAAAACATTAGATATTAGACCTTTTCTCTAAGTTCCCTTGTTCCGTAAAAAGAAAATTTAATGCCCCGAAGGGGCTTAATGTCATAGCGTAGGGCAACGCCCCATACGTATGAACTTAAGGCGAAAGTCGTTGTTTTTCAAGCATTTGCCAAATGTCTCGGAGAGAGGCAGCCTACCTTGTGCCTACAGAATAAAATAAACGCTTAAGTTAATACGTATGGGGCAACGCCCTACGAAACCGATTACAATGAATCCATTCGCGGCAACGCCGCAACGATATTGATTATTCTTGCGTTGTCCCGACTGATTCTTTATTGTACTTAAATGGCACTTTTACTCATGTTGCTGACATCTATTGACAATATTGAAACGAAAATAGAATCTGTTCGTTTTATATTCTGATGAGGCGATTGTCGATCAAGCGTGTTGTTCCGATTTGGGCTGCGATCAGGATGACAATTTCCGGTTTGGTTGACTCAATGGTTGTCAATTCCTGAAGCGTTTCGGGATCGGCAATTGCAATGTAGTCAATCCGCATGTCGGGAGCTGTTTCGATTTGTTTTCGGATTTTCCGCCGGATCACTTCGGCATCGTCTATTTTTTCGTCAACAATCATCGCTTCCGCAATCGAAAGACTTTGCGATAAGACAACGGCTTGTTTTCGTTGCGCTGCGGAAAGATAACGATTCCGGCTGCTCATTGCCAAACCGTCCGGTTCCCGCACAATCGGACAAACAACAATCTCAATCGGTACATTGAAATCGGCAACCATTTTTCGTACAACACAAACCTGTTGAAAATCTTTTTGTCCGAAAAAAGCAACATCGGCACCGGAAGCAAGGAAGAGTTTCAGTACAATTGTGGCGACTCCGTTAAAATGCGTTGGTCTTACCCGTCCTTCAAACGGTTGCGAGATTCTGCCGACGTTGACCGTAACATCAAATCCCGGCGGATACATTTCTTCAACATTGGGTACAAAAACTTCCGGCAACTCCTTCCCAACCGTTTGCAAAAGCCGCAAATCATTTTCCAACGGTCTCGGATACCGGTGAAAATCTTCGTTCGGCGCAAACTGTGTCGGGTTGACAAAAATTGAAACCAGTGTTGCGTCACAAGATTGCTGAGCGGCATTGACAAGGCTCAAATGCCCGTCGTGAAGTGCGCCCATCGTTGGAACAAGCCCAATCCGCTTCCCCACATCATGCTGTTGCCGCGACCAACGGCGTAATACTTCGATTGTTGTTATCACTGTACGGTAAATGCAAAATTAAAAAATTTTTTCAAAAAACAACACGATCATTGCAAAGAATCTCCAACAAAACACATAAACGGCTGAAATCGTAACGGTCTATTTTAATTTTGGTAATATATCAGTGAAATATCCGCTTTTAATCAACCTCATTACAATAAAATTCCCAACGCCCCAACGGGGCAATATAATCCAGCCCACCGCAACGCGGTGGGAATTGGGAATTATTTAATATCCAACGCCCTGAAAGGGCAATATATGATCGGGATGATTTATTGATAACGAATCTATGTTGCCCTTTCAGGGCGATGGATATTGGAAAAATCGTACCCCACCGCGTTGCGGTGGGCTAGGATATGTTGCCCCTTGCGGGGCGACCGGTAACACAAAATCCGAAATAATCAGGAAAATTATTTACCACAATTGCAGTTTTTCCAGAAAAAAATATTTCACTGATATATTACTAATTTTGTTGATTCTACTTTCGGCAGTCACACGATTGATGTTTTGGTTTTGAACAAAAACAACTCCGAAGGTAACTGTCCATTTTATTTTGCGGGCAAAGACGCGGGGGGAGTGGAGAGTGGCGCAATCTCGGTTCACTATCAAACGGCTTGCCTCACACGCTTGCGTCTTACCTTATTTTCAACCTGATTTTATTACAAAAACAACCTTAGTAGCTCAAAGAGTTCCTCCAATCATAACCTTATTACCTCATTACCTTATTTTTTAATAAGGTAATAAGGTTGATTTTTTTTATTGTCAATGGCTACTAAGGTTGTTTTGTTAGGAAAATCAGGTTGTAAATAAGGTTTTTTT
>JAISQH010000174.1 GCA_031274385.1 Planctomycetaceae bacterium
AGAATATCCCTTGAATAAAATTAAAAATAAACACGCTCAAAAACAGTGCAAGTTAAAACTAACCTTGAAATTCTTTGCGTCTTTGCGCGCAATCTTGAAAAACAAAATAGACAGGTACGGTGTTTTTGCGTTTTTGTTCGCAAATTAAAATAAAAAGTTACGTTTCGGTTTGTTTTCGTCGAAACAAAGTTGTCCAAAGCACGGCGGCGAGAAGGAGAGCCAAAACGGAAACGAAGGGAGCAAGAAGCAAGGAAAGAACACAAAATAACGTTACAAGCCCTGCGATGTTACGGTGAGTGCGGCGGTCAAACGTCAAGCGGCTGCCGATACCGAAGCAGAGCCGATAAATCCCGTACAAAAAAGCCAAGCCGAGAAACGCCAACACCGCTTGAAAAGCACGCGATTCTGTTTGTTCTGAAATGGTACGAAACGAAAGATCAAGCGAACCTTGCGGTATTGTGAACAAAAATGTTTTGCCTGTTTGCGGGATTTCGATGTCGAGACTTGCCGTTCGTGTCGAAAGACCCGGCAATGTTTGTTCTGTCTCTGATGATTCGGAGTCGTTCGATTTTTCCTGTTGGCTCGCTGATTCCTCCGAGATTATTATTACGCTTGAGTCTTTTTCCGGTCGCGACAAACGCCCGCTTGCAATAACAGTTTGACCACCAGAATAATTTGATCCATTTAATTCGCCGCTCTGTTCGCGTTGTTGATCTGTAACAAGTGTTCCGCTACCATCTATTTTGCCGCCGACGGATACTCCTTGTTTTACTCTCATAATTTGTTCACTAATCGTTTCGCCGGATGAGTTCGACATTCTGGAACTGCTAGCAGGTTGGGCACTTTGCGTTGCTGTTTTATGTTCCTGATTATAGTTACTTGAATTTTGTAGGAGAGCATCAGTTATTGGGAGACCTAAGGTCATAGTGTTGTTACCTGACAAGTTGGTATTAACTGGTGGCGGTTGTAACGGAAACGTTACTCTGTCTTCTGCCAAAAAAACCGAAGGCTGACCTTGTGGCATATCCGGTGACGATTGTCCAACCGTTAAATTATCACCCGGCACTTGTACTATTTGTGACGCTGGTGCTGACATTGTCAGCGGTTCCGTCATTGTCGGTTTCGGTAATGACGGCGATGTTTGGGTGTGGAGTTGGTTAATTTGTCCCGCTTCACCAAGAACAATCTTTCCCTTAACAATTTCGGCACTTCGTTGTTGTTGCGGCATTACTTGTTGTTGCGGCATTGCTTGTTGTTGCGGAACGGCATCTTGTTGTTGTGAAATGAATTGCGACGGTGAAGACTCTGCTTGCGGAGCATTCTGATAAGGTATTTTGTTCAAAATAGGCACAGATTTCTGATCAACAACTTTATTGTTAACATCAATTGCTCCGCCGGTTCCTGTTGCGGTATTGGGATTTGAAAGACTGTTGGATGCAAACCAACGATCATTGAATGACGAGGAGCGGCTGCTTTCAGATTGTTTTACGGTTTCGTCGGCGTTGATCGACAACGCTTGTTGACTGACAATATTGCCGGAGGATTTATTCGATTGGCTGTAAAAATTGGAATTTAATGTTGCAACATTCGATGTAAACGAAACATCTTCTGTCACAATATCGGAACCATCAGAAACCGGCGTCTGCGTTGGGGCAGAGATTATCCCGCCTCCGTTCAATGCCAGAGTTCCCTCACCTGATTTTTGCAACGAACCGCTTCCGGTAAGAGTTGTTTGAGATGTGGACGCTTGCCCGTCAGCCAATGTACCGGATTTGTCCCATTGTTTGAGATTCATTTTTGCACGTTTTGAGGCAAACGGATTCAAACCTTTCGCAACCTTCTGAAGCCGGTCGGTTTGTTGACGTTGGTAATTGGATTGAACCTGCCGGACAATTTCGGATTCCTGTTCCTGCTGAACCCGCCGGAGATTACCGTCAAACCGATATTCGTAACGATTTGGCAAATTCAGACGAACAAGCGATTCGCCAACCGGAATATTCAGCACTTCCACAAACGGCATCTCGATCCGGGCGAAATCGGAAAATTTTTGTAACGTTCCGGCGTAAATCAACCGTACAATAAAATCAGGATCGCCGCTTTCCGTTTTGATTAACGGAATCCGAATCAACCGTGATTCTGTTGCGCCTTTTACTTTGGGATAACGATTGGCGATTTCCAACGGCATCGCACATGGTTTGACGGGGTATCCTTTATTGTTCATTTTTTCACCTTGCTCTTTCTGCTGCCATTCGGTTGCGGTGAGAATTCGTGCGCCCCAGAGTGACGCATCAACCGGAAGGAGAAGATCGAGATACGGTTCTTTTTTATTATCGATACGATAAATCTGTTCTGCCAGATAAGCACCGTTTTCGCCGAACGTGAGCCGTGTTTCTGCAAGGTCGATCCGGGCGTCAGCCAGTCGCACTGTTTCGCGGCGTCTCATTCGAAACGATAAACCGGCATCATTGCCGTCCTTGCCGGAGTTTTCGTTTTTCGTTGCAAAATAGGCTTCTGTAACGTTTCCGCCGAGAACAGACGCCAGATAACTCCATTCACTCTGCTGCCGGTTTAAGGCATGGAGATTTTGAAGTTGAAGAACAACCATTTCATCGGGCGAGCGGCGGTCATTTTCCATAACAATATATTGCCGTGCAGTCTGACCGGTTTTGATAATCGGTACGGAAACGTTATAATCTATTTCGGTTTGTAACCGCTGGTCGGCTTGAACCAAAACACGGAATTGCTCCAACACTTCTTCACGTAATTCAAGACGGACAAGAACCAGCGAATCGGAATTTTTCGTATCAAGAGGCGTGATGATTTTACGCCGAAGAAGCGGCGCGTTCATTTTGGCGTTGCCCATCCAGCCGGGTAACACAAATTCAATGTTACGAACGCCTGCTTTTGTAATGTCAAAATCAAGCAGGATTGTTTCTTCGATGGCTTCGGCGGTTGTCCGAACATTGGTAATCGTACTACAACGAACTTCCGGTTTCCGTTCGGAAAGGACAAGTTTGCCGCTCATTTCTTTTGAGCCCGATTGAAGTACAACCCGAACCAATTCGCGTTGTTCAGGGAGCGATAACCATGAAAACACGGAGTCCAGAGACAGCGTACTAAAATTCTTAAGAAGATCAGCCCGGACATCCAGCGATGGTTCCGTGAGAACAGCAATCATTGTTGCGATATAAACATTTTCAGCACGGAAAACCGGTAACATTTCAATTTCGTTACGATTTTTTGAAAACGCCCCGCTAAAATCACCGTCAATAAGAATTTCAACACGCTCCGAACGTCCGTCACCGCTAATAATATTCAATCTGTTTTCTGCATTATTGTCCGATTCTCGATTCCAAATAATTCCATCCGGTGCATTGACATTTTTTAGTACAAATTTTTCGGGCAGTTGAATCGCCGCATAAAACGGCTTGTTATTGCTATCAATTTTAATTTTCGTTTCCAATGAAACATCTTGCCGGGTTATTTTTAAAACGGACAGAAAGTGGATACAACGGTTTTCTGTAACATGTTTCCATTCAATCTGAAGCGAATGGCTTTCGGAGGAAAAACGGTAAGACCGAAACGGCGATGAACCAAGCGGACTTATTGTATCGAATTTTGAAAGCGGTTTCGACGCCGCGCCATTGGTCATATCCGTCGGCAACAAACCTGTTGATTCCAGAATACGGAGACTCAGAATGGAACTGTGAAACAAATCAATCCGCCCGCGATGAATTCCTGCATCGGGAATGATTAATTTGGGCAACGTTAAATTCATTGTCGGTTTGACAAACGATTGCGGAGCAGACAGCAAAACAGATAATGTTTCCGTTTTTTCTGCCGGTTTAAGAAGTTCAACATCAATTGTTCTTAGCGAAGAATCTTCCTGCACGATATTCCATCCGCGTACATTTTCACCGTTGATTTCCGCAATGAGATAATCGTTCGGCAATTTCAGGCGGATCATTTCCCATTTTCCCCGACTAATCCGAAACGTCGGCGTCCAATGAATCCAAACGCCGTCTTCCTGAATATTGTACCGAATCACCGAGTCGACTTCGAGATTTCGGTCAACATTGTCTTCGGATACCGCTGACCGCCACCGCCAATGAAAGGCACCGTTTAATTCCGGTGTTGTTTCAATTATTTTCTCCTGATTTTTTGTACCAAAAGACCATTTTTTCTTATCAAGCGGATTACCGGTTAAAAGATCGCCGGATTCCTCCGGCAAGGTCAGCAAAACTTTTGATGTTGCCGCCAAAGGAAGTTTGCCCGCAACAATCCGCCAACCGCCCTGCCGTTGAATCCGCATACGAATACCGAACAATAATTCATGTCTTCCTGTTCCGGTAACAAGAACAACCGTTTGACGATTCATTGTCGAATGAAGCGATGCCGGTTTGCCATCAAGCGTTGGTTGTTCAAAAACTCCGTTTTCCAGCGTTAACGGAACAAGAACCGCCTGATCCGTAAAAACATCAATTTGGATTTTACCATGTAACAGAATATCATCGCCTCCGCTCGGTAACGTCGTTTGATATTCGGAAGCAGACACTGCAAACGGAACCGCAAATTTTTGAACGTTTTGTACGTTTTGATTATTTTCTGTAACTGTATTTCGATTGCGGAGTAATTCGAGCATCTCAACATATTGGCGGTACGGAACCAGCAGCGATTGCTCCGGTGAAGTCAACTCGTCAGCAACAGGAAGCGTGTTTTCTGAAATTTTGTCCGGTGAATACGGTACGATAATCGCCTTGTCGGGAAATACGATTTTCGGAAGTTTTTCATTCTGTTCCTCTGCGTGAACCATTGAACAGAGTAACGCAATTAAAAGAACAGAAATCGCAACATCAGCGGGAATTTTGGGTTTGGTCATAATCGAAACGATTTTCAAGCGAAGAACATCGGCAAGATAAATGACGCCAATCAACGCGGCTCCGTACACAATTCCGTTAAAAACCGTTGCCAAAAATTCAAGACCCGGTACGAAAATCAAAATCGTTCCCAAAAACAAGAGTCCGAACACAAATCTTGTCCGGCGTTTGCGGGATTGAGCGATACCGAACAAACCGGACACAACAACGATCAAAAACGCAAGCAATCCCCAACGCTGCATGTCGGCAATACTCGATATTCGCACGAAAATTTTCTGCGCGTCATGGTTTCCGATAACGGAATAACCGCCTGAAATTCCCGCTGTTTCTGTTTCAGAAACGATAATGGAAACAGGTTGTATCGATTGAAGACGATGAAGAGCGGTATAACGTTCTTTTCGCTGTTCCGATAATTTTGAAAAATTGTTATCAGATTCTGATATTGCGGGGCTTGCAAAACGGTCAGTCCCTTGTTTCGATAAATTCCAAGGATCGTCTGTCATCGAATTTTCACGTTGTACATCATTCGATTTATCGTTCTTATTATAAACACGATCATTAGATACAACAGCATTGCTGTTGAGATCAAGCGTTTCTGATGATGTGAACCTATTTTGATGAACTGGCTCGACACTACCAGTGCCACCGATAAAATTACCATCAGATTTATCGGACGGAATCGCCGTGGCAGGAATCCCCCGTACAAATTTAGGAAATGTTTCATTTTCATCTGAGTATCTATTTTGAAAATAGGGAAATATTGGGACAGGAATACCTGCCGAATCTTGAAAATATGGTGATATTGGGACAGGAATACCTGCCAATTTTCGTTGCGCCGAACAACCGAAGTTCAGCAAGTCGCTTGGGCGAGACGTCAGTGCGGCAAAGAAACCGACAGTACCGCGAAAGAGTTGGAATAATGCCGGTTCCGGCAACGACGGCTCCGGCAGTAACGGTTCATGTTGTTGTAACACCGAACCGCCGAGTTGGTCGATTTTGTAACCGGAAGGAGGAATGACATCCCATGTCGTTTGCATAACCGGAATGGTTTCGTTTTCATTTTTTCCGGTAAGTGAAAGAGTTGGAAAATCCAGTATCAGCGATCTTTTTGAAACATCAATCGCAAGCGGTTGACGCCGGTAAAGTAAAACGAGCCGCCGGAAATCAGAGTTTTTTCGTGCCGAAATCGGAATCAGAATGTCATTGCCGACCCGTTGCGGTTTAACCGTTTCGCCGTCCAACATCACCGACCAGAGTTCATCCGATTGGTCAAGTGTCGTCTTAATGTTCGAAATTCCTCCGGCAGTTTGAATTTCGTACAAAATCGAATAAAGGACTCCGGCATGAGAATGACTATCGGTAAAATAATTGATTCTTGCTGTTACGGAAACATGGCGTATCAACGCAGAAACCAGTTCGTTCGTCGAATTTTTCCGAACTTGAACGATAATCGGCGTTGTTTCGTCAAGCACCGAGTACACGCCGAGCAAGCGTTTACCCGGTCGATAAACCGCAGAGGAAACTTCACCGGCATCAACAGAACGCAAAACCGATTTACCGTTACGATCCGTTGGAATGGTGAGATCAAGTTCCTCGTCGCCTTCAATAGCAACAAACCCCGATTGCCACGCCACATTTTCAGCAATAATCGGCGGCAAATCAAAAGACGTTACGGTATTGTTTGATATCGTTTCGGTAATCGGTTGTTCCAAATCAACACCAAGCCGAACCGTTCCGCTCATCGGTTTCGCAAACAAAATGTTCCATCGCCGAAATTTCTGTCCGTTTATTTCGGTTTCTTCACTCATTGTTTCTTTGACATCAAGACCGTTGAGTCCCTGAATAAAAGGCGTCGACGTGGTGTGCGCCGGAAGCAGGAACGTCAACCGGCGCACCGAAGACTGTTCAATAAAATATCCAATTTCGTAACGAATACGAAGCAGTTCCGGTTCGAAACGATAAAAGGCAACTGTTCCGGCTTTGATTCTCGGCTGTGATTTTTTAAGCCGGAGTTCCAACACAAAGGGCGTTGAAGAATATCGAAACGATAAACTTTCGTTAAGAGCGATAAGATGTTCCATTTGAAACGGAATGATTTCCCAATCGTCTTCAAATTGATTACGAACAAAAATATTGCCCTGTTCATTTGTTGAGTCATTAATCCGAATCACGGGATATTGCAACGATTTTTCGGCGTCATTTTGAAACCAGTCCTTAACACTGCCAACGGCGTGCAAGGAAAACTGTACCGATTCTCCCGCAACAAATCCTCTTGAAAAACGAACAATTATTTTCCCTGACAATTTGTCAGAAAGTTTGTCAGAAGATTTTTCAGAATGTTTTTCGGACGATTTTTCAGAATATTGCGAACGAAAATCCAGCGGTTGTCCGGTATGATCAAGAACATTCAAGACTTTCCAGTTTTCGGGAATTTCAAGCGTTGTTTCAAAAATCTTTCCGGTTCGCGGCGTTATTTTTGCAACATATTGAATTGCCGGTTCATGTTCCGAAAGAGTCAGATTTTGTACGGTTTCAATGTTACAATCCGTTTCCGGTCTGCGAAACATTGCTGAAACATTTTTATTTTGTCCTTCTTTTCCCGGCGCATACCAGGCAGAAACCAAACGAAGCGTTGGTGAACCGGGCAAAGATTCAAATGCGCTCGGCGGAATGGCTTCTTTGAGCGACAGAGTGTTAATCGGAAAAATATTATTCGTTTCAACATTAAACATTTCGAGGTCTTGATCCAGTAACAACCCCAGCACGGCAGAATGGGTAACAGTATCCACCGGTTCGAACGAGGGAAAATGCCATGCGGTGTTCGTTTTTTCGGACTTCATTGCCGAAAGATAGATTGTTGTCAAACCGGGAATTTGTTCCCGAAACCGAATCGTCAACACGTCACGTTTATCTGCGTCGTCCGATTTCTGTACATTCCAACGATCAAGAAACACCGAACGTACTTCCGTGATTTCAAAACCGGTTGGTACAAAAAAGGACGTTTCACGAACGCCCTGATGAAACTCGCTAAGCGAAACGGTGGCGTGCAGCCGTTCGTATTGCTCTGTTACTTCCGCAAACTGGACGCTACGGACAAGCACCGCGCTGTATGTTCCAACCCGATGAGAATTAAGCGTCATCAGGATTTCAGTAACATTGTTGCCCGGCGGCAGGAGCAGGTTGAAATGAGTTGTACCGTTTTCAACTTTTCGTGACAAAACGGCAGCACCGCTTTTCAATTCCACGTCGCCGGGAACCGATAACTGAAATGTCGTTTTCGTACCGTAAGGCAGATGGAATTGAAGGCGTTGGCGTGTTGCGTCTATTTCCAACGGTGTGGTCATACGCAACCGAATCCGCGAACGTTGTTTGCCCGGAAGAATCAACGTTTTTTGTACATGATCAAACAGCGTTGCCGGTTTCGCACTCTCTTCTGTTGTTGTTTCCAATATCGCTTCCAGCACGGCGACATGTTCCAACGGAAGCGGTACAGTAACCGGTTGATCGGTCAAGACATCAATTTCGATTATTCCGTCAATAACCGTCCGCGAATCGATAATTTCAGCACGGTAATCGCTTGACAGAAAAACGGTTTCGACGGGCGGTTTTTCCTTGTCCTGCTCCGATTCCTTCTTGAGTTCACGTACTTGCTGACGGAGCGTTTCAAATTCGTTGCGCTTTATCAAAACGCGGTCTGTTGCGCCTTCAAACAACGCGCCGAGTTCCGTTTCCGGTACGAATATTTCACGGTCTTGTGAAAAACAAGGTGTAATAAAAATAAGGAAAACAAATAAAAGAGAAAATTTAGGCATCATGGTTTTCGCTCCTTTCTTCGGCTGAAACCGACACGGCAGGTTGATTTTTCGCACGGTTTTTTCGCCAAACAGAGAACCCTTGTCCGGCGGCTTGCAGTCCCCAGCAAACCGTAACGATTAAAATTCCCCAGCCGGGCGTTGATTTAACGGACAAAAGCATGGTCAATGTCGGACAGACGAAACCGATTAAAATGCAAAGAATCACCAGACCGATTGCAATTTGAAAACGCCGCGTCCATGAATAGAGTAACAAATAAAGACCGTTAATAACAATAACGGCAAAGAGAACCAAACCAATCTGTAAATCTTTCCAACCCGACAAGTGAAGCGGTTCGCCTTCTCGCGGATGCAACGTGGAAAAAAGATAAGGAGTTCCGCCTACTGAAAAATCGTCCGATAATCCGCCAAGTAATTCGGTACGTAATGACGAAACGTTCGGTTGATTATCAACTCCGGTCACTTCCGAATTTCGATAAAAGGAAAAATTCTTCGACCAATTTCCTTTATATCCTGTAACAGCCCATTCTTCCGGTACATAAGCGGCAAGATAGATTTTTTGTACGGCAGGTGACGGAGAGCCGTTGGAACCGGGAAAGAATGGAATCTCCATCCGTTCTTGGCTGTCCGGCGCAATACCGTAACGAATATCGAGCAAAAACGGCGTGTCCGGCGGAACCGATGTGAGCGGAATCATAAAGCGAGGCGTTGCTCCGGCGGAATTGTCCGATTCCAGTACAACACTTTGACCATTGATTCGAATATCGTCAATTTTTGAATCCGACGGCATTGCCAGTTCGAGACGCTGCTGAACACTTCGAATCCGAAACAAGGCTTGAGCGGAAATTTCCGTACCGAATTTTGAAAAACTCAGATTGGCTCGGATAAGTCCCAACTCAATACTTGTTCGTTTAACCTCTTCAAGTTTGTAACGTACCGCCATCAATTGGAGCGACCAATCGTCGTGAAATTCAAACGCCGCCACCGCATCACTGATTCGATCTTGTTCGGAAACGTCATATTGCGGATCAATCGGTTTGAGTCCTTTTATTGTTTCGGATTCGCCGATGTCGATACTTTGCGATTTTGAAACGAGAATTTGTCCCCAAAACCGATCCGATGACTGTTGTTTTTTCGGAAGGAGACGAGGAATATCCACCGGCAAACGTTTTCCGACTTCGAGTTGCGTGAGTTCGTCCTCCCATCCGAGTTCCAGTACACCGGAACCGAACAGATTTGATTTCGTTGCAAATTCCCAAGCAACATAACCTTCGGCAACATCTTCCGGTTGCGGAACAATCATCAGTTCACGCCAGTCGGCAGCGTTATTTTGTGAAGTTCCCTTTCCGCTACGCAAAATATTCAGACGCCCAGACAGCTTTTCAGGAACATCAATTCGGAGCGATTTAACGCCGCTGAAAAGAATTTCGTAATAAAATTTCGCTCCGTGTTTAATCGAACCGTCTTCAATACGCACGGTACGAAGTTCCCGCAACGTTAATTGCGGTTGACGGCGTTCGGCACGCAACGTCAGTTTCGCGGCAGAATCGGCAACAAGAAAGCCAAGTTGGGCGTTGTGAGTTTCAAGATGCCAGACGGGAGATTGCAATTGCTGCAACGAAATTAATTGTAATCCTTCGGTATCAACCGGATTAACACGAAAAGCGGTTTCAGCAAGAAGAAGCAATTTTCCATCAAATTTTTCAGCAAGACCCTTGCCAAGTGTCGGCAAAATGACGGGCAGATCAACTGACTTTCCGGTCGGCGACTCTAAATCCGGCTTCGAGAAAATATAGTTAAGGAAGAGTCTCAGACCGACTTTACCGATTGCTTTCCGTTTGAAATTGACTGTCAATGTTTGTGTCGGGGCATTATCGACAACCGGAGCCGTAACAAAAGAATCTACCTGAACCGGTTGATAGGAATAGACGGCTTGTTGGTTTTGGTTATGAAAATCCGCCGAACTTCCTGTTACGTGAATATGTTGATATCCGCTGGGAATTTCAAATGAGACCTGAAATATACCGGCTTTTTCAATATCAAACATGGTCAGCATTTCCATTTGAAGCCAACTTGCGGAAAGGCGTAAATTGATTTGTGCCGTTGCGGTCACTCTCGGTTCCACCTTGTTGACTTCAAGTTCCAAATTATAAGAGGTTGACGGAATCCGATAAGCGGCGTCGCTTGTTTTACTTGATTTCCGAAGTGATTCGGGCAATTCCGAAGCGTCCATTCGGAGCAAACCGGTCGACGTGACCGTTTCCGTACTCAATTCATCCGCCGTTCGGATGATCAGAATTCCCTGTTGACGTTCCGTATCTGTTGCGGAAACATTAGGGACAATGATTTTCGGTTCCTTATTATTGCGCAATTTTTCGAGTTCGAGTTGAACCGTTTGACGTTCCTTTGCCGGTTCAAATAATTCAATGCGAATCGTTTGGGCATCGTCTTTTTGTTCAACAGACCATTTGCGAATATTCGGATCAAAAACACCAACCACTTTCTGATCTTTCGGAATTTGAATCGCCAGATTTGAAATGGCAGCCCGGCTGATTGTGTAATCGAATCGGGCGGATGTTCGCAGGATACTTTCGTCAATGGTGGTCTGCTGCAAAAGTTGAACGCTTGTCAGTGCGTCCAAACCGGTGGCACCTTCCGCTTTCGGCGTCCAGGCAATCTGAATTTTCGGAGTTGCACCGACAAACGCTTCAAAAATTGTTTCATTTTCCGATTTGGTTTGTTCGGCAGCCGCAACAAGCGGCGTAAAATCAATTTTGACACCGGATTCAGGAACAATAATTTTCCAACGTCCCAACGGAGATTGCGGCACTTCAAAAGACACGGAATTGCGACCCGGCGACTTTTCGATCCTTTTGGCATAATGCAACGTTAATTCGAGACGTTCCGTTTTTCGTTCGTTATTTTCCGTGCGTTCCGTTTTTTTCTTTTCAACAAGAAGCCGGTAACCGCCGTCAGAACCGCCAAGAATTTTCGCTTTTTCGTCACCGATTTGCGCCTTCGTGATGGCGGCGTCGGCAAGCCGGAGCGGAATTTCGTGCCAACCGTCTTTCAGGAGTTCGATAGAAAGGGTCGATTCAACCCGAACAACCTCTTCGGCAATGGTTGCCGTGCCGAATGTTTCGGTAATCATTGCATCAACCGGCGCAACATCAATCGGTTTAACCGTCTGTGTTGCTTTGGCAGCATCCCACAAGGCTTTAAATTCGTCATACGGTACAAAAACACCGCGACCGGGCTGCTCGAAAATTTTCCGTAATTTTTCGTACGGAATATAGACTGTCTTTTCGTTGACAACATTTTCCTGCCCGAACACCGTTGAGATTGAAATCGTCAGGATACACCACAAAACAAGAAATCGACTGAAATTTCGAAACAACATCGTCATTTCTCCCTTCGCATTGTTAAGCCGAAACATCGTAAAGATCGGCAAACTTCGGAAAATTTTCCCTATTTTACCACAAGCAACAAGAATTGACTACACAACCCTGAAAATTTTCCAGATAAAATGCCGAGTTTTCCTCTTTTCACGCTTTTTATTGCGCGCAAAGGCGCAAAGAACACGAAGGTTTTGATTCTAAACAGATCGATTTTCTTTGCGTCTTTTATGTCTTTATTCGCAACGAAAAATAAATAGACTTGTTCCATTATTGTCAACAGATGACGCAGATGGAACAGATTTTCATAAAAAACGAATCTGTAAAATCTGTTGACAATAACAACAATAATGGAACAAAGTCTAATAAAATCCCACAAAATCCGAAACAATCAGGAATTTTTATTTTTGAAACAGTCGGTCACGGTTTTACTCATAAATCAGAGTTGCGGTTGCTTTGGTCGGTTTATTAGTGACAAAGCGTATCCAATACGCATCAACCGGAATATTGAGTTTGAAGGTTTGTGCCGGTTCAACGGTGATGGTTTCCCAGCGTGACCACTGACCATCGCCGCAAACATCCAACTCGATATGAAACGCAACCGGTTCGGCAGAATGATGCGAAAATTCACCACGCTTTTTGTCGTAACCGGTCATCAGATACGGATCGGAAGACTCACCGGCGTTGATCTCCGAATTTTTCCAAACGCCGCCGATTCCGCGTGGTTTTCCGAGTTCCCAGAGATCGTCGATCACACCGCACCAAACCGCGCATTGTTCATCGTTGCTTCGGATGATATGCGGATTGCCAATCGGCGTGTTGTGCGACAAACCGCTCAGAACCAACATGCCGCGAAACGACGCATAATCTTTAATACGGTACGGATGCGACGCAATCGGTCGGATTTTTTGAACACCGCCGGAATTTTCAGCAGGCAATTCGTAAAACGTGCCGTGAGCATGGAACAAATCACGCTCTGTCGAAACTTCACGGCAAATCCGCTCTTCACCAAGAACGCCCGGCTTGTCACGTTTTAAATCGCCCTTCGGCAACCGCCAGCGTCCCTTTTCATCAATAAGCAACACCGACGCCTCATCGTATTGCAACACCCCGACCGGAATTTCCGCGTGAGATTTTGTCCATGCCAACCCGTTGGGATCATCCTGTTTGTTCAATTTTAAATCGCCGTCAAGATCATAAACACCGAGTTCGTTGTTTTCATTTTGTGCAACAAGCCGAAGCGTCTTAAAATCGCCGCCGCGAGCCAACATCACACCGCCATTAACCTTGTCCTCGCCGATCTCGGCAAGCCCCTCGAATTTCTTTGCCGGTTCGGTGGTTCGGCGGTCGCTGTCCCGATAATGAAACATCGCCGTCATTTCGGCAACATCCTTGTCCGTTTTCAAACGAATCCAAACGCCGGGAACTTCCTTTTCAAATGGGACAAAAACCCCGACGGAACCGGAAGGAACAACCGTTTTCTTAAACTGTTGATATTGACCGTTCCCTTTTTCATCGATTTCCATTGTGACGGTAACGGATTCGTTGTTGGCGTGCCGCAGAAAGAGTTGGCGATGTTCATAACCGGTGAAAAGATACGGTTCGGAAACATCGTTTGCTTTGACGGCATCGCGAACCCAAACACCGCCTCGACCGATCTTTGTGCCGAAATGATTGAGTTGTTCGGGGTTGAGAAACCAAAGGTTCGACTGCGAACGACCCGGAGCGGCGAGATTGCCTTTGACCTTGCGTTTGTTGGTGAACTCTGATTTTGCCGAATCGTCACAACCGCAAACGATCCGGTCGTTCCAACGGCAAAAATCGCCGATCACTTTCAAATAAGTGCTTCGCGGTTCGATTCCGGCGGAGTTGCCGGGCGTGAATGTTTTGGGAAAACGCCAAAAAGTTCCGTGCATGGTCATTAAAAGGGACTCTTCGCCGATGTCCCTGATTCGGGGCCACTCCGTGTGCCAACCATGCGCCCCGTCGTAAGTATGAGACGCTTTGGGAAGACGATACGCCGTCCATTTGTTGTGGTGAAGAACCATGAGAATCAGCGAACGGTAATCCCAACCGATACTCCAAATCGGATCGGTTTGCGGATTTTCGTTGCCGGTAATTCCGCCGGGACCGGTTACTTCGGTAAATTGGTTACGGCGGACGAGTTTCCAATCGCCGCCGGTTTCGGGGTTCCACTCCGCCAACGCGCCGCTCTTGATGGTGGGATCAGTTAACCGCCGCTTGTCCTCATCGCCGTTGTTGGCATAAACAATCCGTCCCTGCCCGGCATACGAACCTTTTCCGTGATAACCGGGCAACTGCGACTTCAATGTCGCCAGAAACGTCTCGTCGGTAAAATCTTTTTTGATACTGTTCCCGTCACGAATCCAACCTTTAACGGCAAGCGTATTGACATCCACTTCGTAAAGACCTTCTTCCATTGTTGTGAAATAGACTTTGTTGAGCGGATCGATTAAATGCCGGGTGGTTGCGGTCAATCGACCGGGCATGATTTTGGGCGACACAACACGGACATTCCGTTGCTCGTCAATCAGGTACGAACCAATGATGAGTTGCTTTGATTCACGGTGAATTAAGCGGTTGGCGTGCGTTCCTCCGACGGATTCGGGGCGAATGATTTGTTGGAGATTCGGAGTGATTTCGTAAAGTTTGTCAGAGGAACCGTGCGGCGAATGAGGTCCGTAAGTAATTGCCCAAAGATGATTCGCCCAAACAACAACCGCGCCGGTGCCACATTCGGCTTCGTCGTTGAACATTGCCAAATGCGGGTAAATCCCGGAAACTTGTTTCGGTTCCTCCGCAAAAGAAAACACACCAAAAAAGAAAAATAAAATAACGCCAAATCGGAAAAACTGTTTCAAAGGTTTCATAATTTAATTAGTTGGGTTTATTTTAAGGGTTTAATTTTGCGGCGTCATTTCCGTATGAGAAAATTCAGACAGGTTGAAATCAATATGCTGTTTCCTTTGGGATTCAATCACATACCGAAAACTTCCGGCTCTTTAACGAAACTTAACAATAAAGACATTATAAATTTTCCGAAACGCGCGTCAATCAATATTGAAGAAATTTTTCCAATCATTCAAAATATGGGGCGACTCTTTCAGGGGCATTTGATGATTCTGATTATTTCGGATTTTGTGGGGAGGTTTATATTTAAAAGGAAACTTTTCTGTCAGGTCTTTTCGTTTATTTTTTGTTTTTCAATAGTCGCGCAGCGACGACACGATGCATAACCGGTGATGGAGCGCAGCGTAATCACCGGATCGCGTCCCCCCACCAATAACAAAGTCGCGCAGCGACGACATGATCAAATGTGGAGTTTAGGGAATGAGACGAAAGAGATTTGGCTCAATAATATCGTCGCTGCGCGACTTTGTTGGTAGGGGAGGGACACGATCCGGCGGTTGCGCTACGCTACACCGCCGGTTATGCATCATCACGTCGCTAGCGCGACTAAAATCTTATCCCACAAAAAATGAAATCATCAGAAAAAGACGGCATTTTTTATTCCATTGGGATAGCCCCTGCGAGGAGTTCGGCAACGCGGACACAGAAATTCTCGTTCATCACCAAAACTTCACCACGCGCCAAAAGCCGCCCGTTGATGAAAATGTCCACCGCATCACCCGCCATCTTGTCCAACGGAACCACTGATCCCTTGCGAAGTTTCAGAACATCCTCAAGATACATGTCGGTTCTGCCCAGTTCAATTTTAACATCCAATTCGACTTCGCTAATCTGATCCAGTGTGGCATGTTCCGTGCTGGGAACTGTTCCGCCAAACTCCGGGAATTGGAACTCAATCACTTCCGTCGGTAAGTCTATCGGCGCATCGGCAATAGAACGCAATGAATCATCCGCCCGTTTCAAAAGATAATCAATGTCGCCGCGCGGAACTCCCTCTTCCTCCTCTTCCACTCCGGCTTCGTTGAACCCCGCGTTTTCCCGATAACCCGGCATTGGAGACGGCGGCGATGACGGCGGTACTGCAAACGCCGCCGGTCTGACCGGTGCCGAAGGCGTTGCCGGTTTTGTTACCGTCGGTTTGGAAGGTGTGGGAGCCGAAACAGGTGGAATCGGCTTCGCCGACGCGGAAGCCCCGCTAAATAATGAATCAAGCTCCGATTGGTTCAACAACCCCGATGAAGAACCGGTTGGCAGAGAGGACGGAGGAAATGGAGATGAGGACGGAGGCGGCGGAGAAGATGGGGGAGGTGAAGACGGAGAAACCCCAAATAACGCATCCAACTCATCTTGATTCAAAACTCCACCCAATTCCGGTGCCGGCGGAGGAGAAGACGGAGCGGGTGCCGGCGGAGTGGTGCCGCCAAGCAATCGTTCAATCTCGTTCTGGTCTAAAGCATTATCACTGCCCATCGGATTCCATTCCTACTCGTTGTTAATTCTATCAGGCAACTCCTAAAAACTCTTTTTAACCACGAAAAACACAAAAAAACACGAAAGAATTTTTGTTATCACTTTTTTACGATAACAAGTCATCGCAATTGCATTTTTCGTGAAATTTCGTGTGTTTCGTGGTTAATCCCGGTTTTTAGAAGTTCACTATTAATTAAAAAAATTAAAAAACTAATTCATTTCAACACTCGACTCCGGGCATAATACGCCCTTAACATAAGAAATTCCCAACTCGTCATTAATTGCCTTTTTCACCTTGCCCCGAATTGTTGCTAAGGAAATCTGATTGCGTTCGTCAAGCGAAGAACCACGCAACACCACCGTAACCACATCCCGAATCGCATTTTGACGTTCGGCAAAAATCTTGTCATACGCCGCTTCGTCTTTCTTCAAAATCTGAACAACAAGCGTTATCGTGAACACATCCGTTATTTGTTCGGGTCCCTGCCGAATACTCTGAACCTTGAATTTGTCACCAAGCGGTTTTTCAAGCAACTGCTCCCGATTCAAATCCGGCACAGGGTTCACTTCGGTCGATACGGTGTAAGTGTCCGGCGGTAAAAGGACTTTATTCATGTCGTAGAGTTCGCGTTTGATTTGTTCCCTTGACGGAATAAGGAAAAACAAAACCGTCGTCTGTGCCAACGCAATAATGACCAAACCAAGCAAAATATGGAGCCGGTACGATCTCGGTTGCGCAACCTCTTCCACAACAGGAACAGGTTCCGGTTCTTGTTTCGCTTTCGGATCCGGTTTTGGTTTCGGTTCTTTTGCCACGTTTCAACCTCCCAAACTTAAACTTAACTTATTACAATAGAGTTTATCAATTTAGCAATCATCGGAAAAGAGGAAAAATTGAAAATCAGAAATATTTTAGATCATTGAAACCATTTCGATTACTTTGATTATTTTGATTTTTTTTGATTTTTTTTGATTTTTTTTGATTTTTTTTGATTTTTTTTGATTAATGGGGGAAGACTCAATTATTGCAAAATGAGCCTATTGAATTCATTTCGTTTTTTGTCGGCGTTCTTTTTTTCTCCGTCCCGCACAATATTGGCAATAATCTTGATCTCAACACAAGCATTGGCGTGTTGCGGATCGGTTTTTTGGGGGTTATTGTTTAGTTTATTGTTTAGTTTATTGTTTAGTTTGTTGTTTAGTTCATTGTTTAGTTCGTTGTTTTGTTCGGCAAGCTCGGAACAACCGGCAGAATAAATCCGAAAATCTTGGTGATTCAACCCTTTGGAAACAAAATAACGCCAAACATTGACTGCCCGGCTGTAAGATAAATCCATCGGATCACGGTAAGTTCCTTGTTCGTTGGCTCCGGCGTAACCGGTAATCTGAATCTTGAACGGCAAACCGGAAAGTTCGTCAATCAAAAAATTCAATTGCCGTTTGGCTTTGTCGTTCAATTCGTCGTTGTTGGTCTCAAAATCAATCCGACCGCCTTTAACTGATTTTTCGTCAAGATAAGTTGTTTGCAACAGGGTTTTATTTCCTTGTGAAACGGTCATTGACTGGTCGCCCTGCCCGTGACTCTTGACCGTTAATGCACCAGCCGAACCAAACCCGCCCCGAAACGATTCAACCGCCGCCTGCATTTTAGGAACTTGCAACGTACTCATCGCGTAAAGCATGACAAAAAAGCATAAAAGCAACGTCATCAAGTCACCGTAAGTCAAAAACCATTCGGGAAGCCCCGTTTCCGATTGCCAATCCTGTTTCATTTTTAGTTGTCAGTAGTCAGTAGTCAGTAGCCAGTTGCCAGTATTGCAAGCAATGCTCTTTTTAACTCCCTCGAATTCGGGGGAATTAAAATCAGAGTTGTATAAGATTCCTCAATTCCCCAAAAATTCAATCGCAATGTTTTCTGTTGTGAGTTGTTACTGTCAACAGATTTTACAGATGATACAGATTCGTTTTTGATGAAAATCTGTTAAATCTGTATCATCTGTTGTTGACAAAACTAAAATCCCATTACACTCTATTTTCAAGTTTTGAAACAAGTCTATTCTTTTCTAGGCGGCGATTTTTTCTTCGGTCAACATTTCCTCTGTTTCTTCTTCGATCATGCTGTTGGGGGCAAGATAAATATCTTTGGGTCGTTCTTCCGGTGCGAGATAGGTTTGGAGTTTCAGGCGGATCACGCGGGGATGTTCACCGGTTTGGAGGGCAATCACTCCTTGAAGCATCATCTCCCGCATTTGAAGTTCGGAATCATTGAGTGTTGCGAGTTTTTCGGCAATGGGCAGAAACAACAAATACGAAACCACCGCTCCATACAATGTTGTTAAAATCGCAACCGCCATTCCTGTACCAATTGTTTCCGGGTCAAGATGAGCAAACATCAGAATCAGTCCGACCAATGTTCCAATCATTCCGAATGCCGGCGTGAATCTTCCGTAATTGGCAATCAGAGAGCGTCCTTGTTTATGGCGGACATTCATGGCATTGATTTCGGAGTTGAGTATTTTTTCAACACTTTCCGTCGGCAACCCATCAACCACCATTTGAATCCCTTCTGCCAGAAACGGATTCTCAATTTCCTCCAAATGATTTTCGAGTGCCAGCAACCCTTGCCGCCGTGCGGTTTCGGACAAAGTAACAATTTGTTCAATGATGGCTTGCGGATTGTTTTCTTCGTGGATAAAACTTTTGCGAAGATAAGTTGGCGATTTGAGAACGGTTTTGAGTGGAAAAGCAATCAGAACGGCTGAAATTGCTCCGCCAAAAACAATCAAAACGGCTGAAATGTTCCAAAACAGGAACACATTGTCCAAACCACTCAAAACAATGGCAAAAACAATAAATCCAACACCCAATATAAAACCAAAAACAGTTCCCTTGTCCATTATTTGTGATTTGTGGTTTGTGATTAGGGGTTTGTGATTTGGGGTTTGTGATTTGGGGTTTGTGATTTGTCACTCCCCACTTCCCACTCCCCACTCTCCACTACATTTGGGTATTAAATTTTTTGCCTGATGATAGGCAACCGCTCGTCGTACAACTTCGTCAAGCGATTCGAGAACCATGAGCGTTTCGCCATTCGTCAACGTAATTAATGTATCAGGACAACGTTCCACATACCGAATCAATTCGGCATTGAGAATAAATTCGTCCTTATTTAATCGCGTCAACCGAATCATTGTTAGTGGAGAGTTGATAGTGGAGAGTGGAGAGTGTGGATAGTGGAACGTAAGAAGCAGGAAAACGAAAAGTAATCCGCTTGCGTCACTCTCCACTATCAACTCTCCACTTTCAACTATTACGTTATTCTTAGTAAGGCGTCCATCATTTCGTTTGAGGTGGTCATAATTTTGGCATTAGCGCGGTACATGGCGGAGGCGAGAATCATGTTGACGATTTCGCCTCCGATGTCGGTGTTTGAGAGTTCCAGTGAATTGCTTTTGATGGTTCCGACGCCGCCGGAGCCTGCAATTCCGATGATGGGATCACCGGAATTAGTACTCACTTGGTACAAACTTTCCCCTGATTTGAACAATCCTTCCTGATTACGAAAAGTTGCCAAAGGGATTTGACCGATTGTCCGTTGGGTGTTTCCTCCGAGACTATCGAAAATCCCCCAAATCGTTCCGTCTTTATCAATCGTAAAATCGTACAATGTCCCGGCACCGGCTCCGTCATTTGTGGTTTGCTGTAATTCCGGTGTTTCTGTTGCGAGCGCCATTAGGGCGTCAAGGTTCATTTCAAATTCAAAATCCAACGGACTTGTTGCGGCTGTTTGTGTTCGCTGTACGGAAATACGGGTATTGGTTGCGTCGATCAGCCGCCCATTCTGGTCAAATCGAATGGTTCCGGTTCCGCTGGCAATCGCCGAACCGTCAACCGGTTGATTCGACGACGAATCGGCGTACCAACGATAAATCGTTTCCGTATTGCTTTTCGATTCCAAGACCATTGTCAAGCGTACATCAATCGGAGTTCCGAGCGAATCGAAAACCTGCAAATCACTGGCAACACTGGCTCCAACCGCATCTTGTTTATTATTGGGGTCTTGTCCCCAGCCGAGATCAATCTGACGTGTCACACCGTCGGTTGTCTGAAGAATCATATCATTGGCGTCCAATTCCAATGTATTCTCCACTCCGCTGTTGCCGAGAAAATAGAGCGAACCGTCCATTGTTGCGGCACCTTGCGAACCGTTGTTGATTAATTGTCCCAAAATTCCCTGATCCGGCGGGATACCGTCTGCGGCGTTACGAATTCCGAACGATTCATTCAAAAAATTCTCATAATCTCCGACTGTTGTTTCGGCGGTGATTTCCAATGTTTCCCAACGAAGTTCTTCACCTCCTTTATTGGGTTTGAGAGTCAATGTTCCTTCCTCGAAAACCCGTACGAAATGACCGTTTTCAAACTTACCGACATCAAGTAAGCGTGTTGTGCTGTTGATCAAAACGTTACCGCGTCCTGCTTCGCTGATTTCGATATTATTGAGCAATGCGGCGTCGGAAGTCCGGTCAATGATTGTTGCGTCAGGATTCATGTTTGGGATTTCGCCGACCAAACGAATATCAGTGGAATCAACGCCGGAGCTTCGGTAAATCCGCCTGCCGGTCCAACCGTCAGGATTGTTTGCCGGATCAACCGTTGGTATTTCCGACAACGACAATTGTCCGCCCAAATTGAGAAGGATTTCATCACTGACAGCAACCGGTCGGCTTTCGTTTCCGGCGTCGTCCGTGTAAGTCATATAATAAGTGTAACTTTCTTTTGCGCTGAGCCGTTCCTGATCGAGTTGCCGATAATCGGGTTGTGTTGGGTCGGTGATGGAGGCGGTTGATCGTGTATCGGTGAAACTGTTGACGCCGGAGGCGGTTTCGGCAACCTGATAAAACGGATGCGATTCCGTCGCGTTGCCGGAATAAACGGCACGATAAATCCGAAGGGACGAATACCCATCAGGAATCTCAGGCAAACCCGTCAATGAAACGGCATTTTGACCCGGCTGAACGGTGATCGGGTTTGTCGGAGCCGAATAATCCGACTCCACTCCGTTGGCATCGACAAAAACGAAACTGTAATAATAAGTTCCCGATTCAACTGTTCCTGTTCCGGTTGTTTCGCCAACTATTCCAATTGTTTCAACATTCGGCACAGGAAGCGTTGTTGCGGTCAAATGTTGCCCGCTTGCCGGTAATGATTTTGACAGATCGGTCATTGGCGCGGTTCGCAGGACGGTTCCTTGCGTTCCGGCGTCGCCGACTGCGTCCACGATTCCTTCAATGGTGATATGTTGCGTTACTTCGGCGATGTGCATTTCGCCGATGGGAATCCGCAAATTTGTCAAGGTATCCGTTTGGATTCGGAACTTGTCGTCGATTCCGTAACCCATAACATACATACCGGTATTGGTTACTAAATCGAGATTTCCGTTGACTTTTAACGCGCCGTTTCGGGTGTAATATTGCCGGGTATCGTTTGGGGCTTGAACAATCAGAAAACCGTTACCATTGATAGCAATATCCGAGTTGGTCATTCCTTCTTTGAAAGTACCTTGCGAAAAATCGGTTGAGACTCCTGCAAACTCAACACCCATTCCGATTTGTGTCGGATTGGTTCCTGCGGAGTAACCTTGATCCGGTGTGGTTCCGTAATGGTAATTGTACGCCAAAAACGACGCAAAATCCGCTCGTTCCGCCTTATAACCGATAGTATTAGCGTTGGCGAGGTTATCGCCGGAGACATTGATCGATTTTTCGGAGGCTTTCATTCCCATACTGGCAATATGGATAGCCGACGCTAAGTTGAGTCCCATAATAACAACATTTAATGACAACAAAACAAAGAATGACATTCAATTCGAGATGACTATTTTACGAATTTACAAAAAAGTCCCTCAATCCGTATTATCGGAGTCGAATACAGGAAAAAGTTGATTTTTTGGAACAACTCTAAAAAACTATCCAAATAACCTATCTTGTCGAAACAAACAAGACAACCCCATTTTCACACTTTCAAAAAAACAAGGTAAACGAACATTTTTCGTACATTATTGCTGAATTACGATAAATTTTGTAAATAGCTCAGCGTACTCGCTGATTTGAGCAGTGCTGCGAAATCTTTTTGAAAAAAATTTTTCAAACCGCGAACTGATTAAATTTATCAACATTTTTTCATAAAAGGACTTGCGTTTATTTTTACCCAAAAAACGTGTCGCAAAATAACACCTATTTGTCGCATAATTACTCTTGAAAATTCAGAGGTTTCCATGTAAATTTATTAGATAAGTTTTTTTCTGTTTTACAACTCTCACCCATGACAACGGCAGATGATAAAATACATAAATCGAAGGGACTATTTGAAAACAGCTGGAATGTTTTTTGCTACAACAAATATTCTCCCCATTTTGGCAGCTGAAGAGAAAGAACTCAAACAATCCGAAAAGGATATTATTCCAAGTGGACCGGAACCGTCTAAACCCATTGATTCACTTGAATGGAACCGTACTATTCCGGTCAAATATAATGCGGATGTTGTTGTTATCGGTGGTGGAATTGCCGGTGTCAGTGCGGCGGCAGCCGCAGCAAAATTTGGTGTGAAAGTCATCTTGATCGAACGTTTTGCTGTCACCGGAGGAATGTTGACAACTGGTGGTGTTGCCAGTTTTTGTGGAAGCATAGACAAACAGGGTGAAGTTTTCGATGAGATTCTCTCGGAACTGACGGTATGGAAGGCGATTAAAAAAAACATTTTTGATCATGAAATTCTTGCAATTGTTCTTCAAGAACTGTTGCTTCGACGTGGTATCAAACTTCTTCTTCATACGCGATTTGTAGATGTTGTCCAGAAAGACGGACGAATTACCGAGTGTGTACTTGCCGGAAAAAGTGGTGTTGAGGCAGTTCGAGGAAAGGTTTTTATTGATTGTACAGGTGAAGGAGATGTCGCGAGAGCCGCAAAATATACAACGATTAAAGGTCGTCCGGAAGATGGACTCCAATTGCCGATGTCGCTAATGTATTTTGTACGACATGTTGAATCGAACGATGCAGAATCTCAACTTCCAGAAGGCTGGTTTCATCCAATTAAACAGAAAGAAAATCTACCAATGACAAGCATCTGGTCAAACGGACCACGAAGTAATGCTATCAAAATCAAGATTCCAATGTTTGATTCGACTGATACAGAATCCTTAACTGCCGCTGAAATTCAAGCCCGTCGCCGTATGATGGAAGTTCACTACTATCACCAAGTCGTTGAAAAGCGTCCTTGGAAATATGACCATTGTTCACCAATCATCGGAATTCGTGAAGGTTGTCGAATCGTTGGTGATTATGTTCTGACGGTCGATGATTTGCGAGCCGGACGAAAGTTCAATGATGCTGTCGCGAGGGGGACATATTATCTTGATGGTCATAAACCGGATGATGACAAACGAACCTATATCCTTGACAAATCGCAGTTGAAAATTCCGCCCTACCAGATTCCACTCCGTTCATTGATCGCCAAAGACGGAAAAAATCTTTTGATGGCTGGTCGTTGTTTTTCTGCCGACCAATTGGCTCTCTCGTCGGCACGTGTCAGCACTTCGAGTTCCATGATGGGACAGGCTGTCGGTATCACGGCAGCACTCGCAACAATTTCCGGTCAGGGAGTGCGGGAAATCTCCGCTACTGAAGTTCGGAAAATTGTTGAAGAACGAGGCGGATCTCTTGATGTTACAAGTAATGAAAAAGTTTGGGGGTGACATTTTT
>JAISQH010000175.1 GCA_031274385.1 Planctomycetaceae bacterium
TCCTTGCGGCGGAAAATGACGCGGGTTCGTAGAATATTGTGTCAAAATAATTCGTTCGAAATATTGCATTACATCCGTGAGCATTCCCTCCACATCTTTGCCAAGTGAAATACCGAAAATAACAACAAACCGCTTGTCAGGAAATGTTTTTTGAACCGTTTTAATCAACGCCATAATAGAAGAACGATTATGAGCGCCATCAATCACTAAAATCGGTGACGTTTTTTTCGAGGAACGAAGGATTTCGATTCGGGCAGGAAGATACGTTTTCCGAATACCTTCACGAATTTTAGATTTGTCCAATGTAATCCGGCTCGTTTTGGCATGCAACAATAAAGCCGTCGCCAACGCCAGTGAAGTGTTACGGATTTGGTGCGTTCCTAACAGACTCAACGACAGATGTTGAATACCGAAATCCAAAGGGAATTTTTCAGGAACGGTTTGAAATCGAAATTTTTTTTGAATATTTTCGTGATGATTATTCCGATGGATGTTAAATGCTTCGCCGAGAAAAAACTCCGGCGCACAATGTTCATGGGCGATGGCGCGAATCCTTTTTTGTGCTTCGGGAAGCCGAACCGCTGAAACCAAAGGAATACCCGGTTTGATAATTCCCGCTTTTTCAGCCGCAATATCGCCGAGTGTCGGTCCTAATTGTGCGATATGGTCGAAACTGATACTCGTAATAACGGTTACATCAGGACAACAAATGTTGGTTGCATCCAAACGACCGCCCATACCAACTTCAAAAATGGCAACATCAACCTGTTTTCGTGCGAAATATTCAAACGCGAAAAGTGTTAGCAATTCAAAATAGGTCAATTTTTCAAGAAATTTCGGCTTCCATGTGTTGATCCGGTCATAAATCGAGACCATGAGTTCGACAAAATCCTCTTCACTACACGGAGTTCCGTTGATAGTGACCCGTTCCAAAACAGTGTAAAGATGCGGTGACGAAAAACGACCAACTCGACAATCATTTTCCACGAGAATTGATTCCAGCAAGGCGCAAGTCGAACCTTTGCCTTTGGTTCCGGCAACATGAACGGTGCGGTATCGTGTTTCCGGTCTTCCGAAATATTTGAGCAATTGACGCAATTCCTCCAAGCGTTTTTCCATTCCTTGCAATGAAAAATGGGGGAGAGTTTCAAAATTAACTCTCGACTCCAACATATTCACTACGTCGTCAAATGTTTGCAATTTCATTTTGAAAAGACGGTTTTATGAAGACAGGTTATCGGTCAAAAGTGAGAAAAAGATAGCCGAATCGAAACAGTTGATGGCAACACGCCGCCGCTCGCCGATCTTCGTTTTCAAAGCACCACAACTTCAATAGCGTATCAAATTTAAAACAATTGGCAAGAACCTACACTTGATCAGCCAAGCTTAAAATGATTTTCGCACAAAGGACACAAAGATTAGATTGAAATTTTCTGATTGTTTCGGATTTTGTGTGGAAAGATTTTAGTAGTCAGTAGTCAGTTGTTAGTTAAAGCCCTTATTTTCCCTTTTATGAAGTAATTAAGGTAGGCGACCTCTCTCCGAGAGGTCGCGTCGGCGTACTCGCCGACTTGAACAATGTTTTCCGGTAAACCAAAGTCGGCTACCGCCGACGCAACTTCTCGGAGAGAGGTTGCCTACCTTGCATTGTTGGAAACTCCAAAAACGGAACGGTAAAAAAAGAAAAGCAAAAACTAAAGTGGAATAAGTATCTTGGCTTATGTTTTTGGAATACCGGAAAACGGATTGGTACCATAAGCGTTGAAGTTCAGAAATAAAAGAACCGTTGCAATCAACAAAGCGGCTACGGAAAGACCGAGCAACAAAGTAAAAATATCCGGTTTGGGTTTTGGTTTCGGCGGTGCTGCCGGTGTTTCGGGTTTTGTTGCCGATTCCGGTGTTGCTGAACCTGCAACCTCCTCACCTTTGTTCTTTTTCTTGAAAGAAATCATCGTCGTAATCAGTACAAAAAGATCAGGTTTCCATTTTTATCGTGCCGTCAGTTCGTCCGTATTGATAAATTCGACACGATCACCCCGTTGAACAGTTCCGCGCCGAAATTCAGGAAGAATCTCGGCGGCTGATCGATCCGCTTCAGGGCGGATAATTTTGATTTTACCAATATAAGAACTTCGTCCATCCAGATTTCGTGTAACATCAAGACGGTGTCCTTCAACAAGACCGGAATCAGTACCAATCGAAATTTCAATCCAACCCTTAGGACGGACTTCAGTAACAACACCTTGAATACCTTTTGGCGGAATTCCCGTGTACAATTCAGGAACCGGTTTCAGACCATGTTTTTTCAAAACATCCACCGCGTCGCGGTAATCTTGAAGTAATTTTTCGCCGACAGACCGATAAGTTGTTAATTGCAACGCCAATTGATGGGCTTTATCTGTTTTTGTTACTAAATCGGACTTGAGTTTTGCACAATCTTCCTGCGATTTACGCAAGTCTTTACGAAGCCCCTCAACTTCCGCACGAAGGGACTGCATCGATTCATGAGAAAGATTAACGGCAGCAATATCCTCTGCTTCTTGATTGCTTAATTGTTCGTTTTCCTTGGTCAATTTTCCATTTTCCTCGCTTAACTCCGCAACTTTGGTTTCCAGATTAGCAATCACTTCGCGGCGTTTGGTCAATTCTTCGTTGTGTTCCCGTGCCATATCCGCTTTGGAATCTTCCAGTTGCTTCTTCTGGGTTTCCAATTCTTTGCGCACTTCAACTAATTCGTCAGAGCGTTTTTTCCAATTCGTATGCGTCGCATAAATGACCACAGCAAAACCCATGAACATAATGCTCATGATAAAAATCAGAACTATGAACATTCTACCAATCAAGTTCATAAAGCACCTTTCCTGATTTGAAGCAAAAAAATCAAGTATGAGACGAAACTGTTACTCTCTTTTCAATTTTTAACAGAAATCGCCAGTGAATCGGAATAACGGATCAATCACTTGATCCATTATAGTTGAAAAAACATATTAGTCAAAAAAAGTCAGAATATTAACCAAAAAAATTGGTTTCTGAAAAATACCTTTTCGGTATCCGCCCATTCGATTTACTTCGTTCTATATCGTCCTATTTTATGGCAATAAATGAATTTTCTCAATATTTTTATTCTATTTATTCTACCTTTTTTCCAAATGCGGTCAATATAATTGATCTCCGATGGGGAGATCGGCGGTGTTCGCAAAGATAAATACCTTGCCAGGTTCCTAAAAGCAATCGTCCGTGACCGATGGGGACATTGACGGAAACTCCGACTATTGAAGATTTTATGTGGGCTGGCATATCATCGTTTCCTTCCAGCGTATGTTCGTAAGGCAGCGAATCGGGAATAATTTTGCCGAGAGCCATTCCCATATCTTTCTGAACATCAGGATCCGCATTTTCGTTAATGGTGATCGACGCGGAGGTGTGTTGGAGAAAAATATTCAACATTCCACAGTCAATTTCGCGAATTTCAGGAATCGTCTCCATAATTTCATGGGTTATCAACCGTATGCCGTTTGAAAAAACCGGCAGAGTGAGTGTTCGTTGTATCATAAACATTTTAAAAAAATACCCAAAAAAAGGTTGATTTTTGATTTTTTTGAATTTAAATATTGTGGTGCGTCAATTAAAAATGTTACTCTAAAATGATTTGAGGGGCGGCATTGTCCGACTGAGACATGATAATCTGATAAAACGATGGAGCGATGAAACAAATAAAACTTACTTTTCTGTGTTTAGTATAGTTTAGTTATAAAGGTATTCCAATTGGTTGAGTCAATTATTTCAGGAAATTCTTTTAGGGCATCTGTTGATCTTTTTTAAGCCACAATTAAAATGTTTGGAAAATATTGTGCTTTTCGTCCTTTCTAAATGAAAATGAGTAGGTTTCTTATGAAAAAATCATTTATGTTGACATAGACAGACTGGGCAAATTAGGCAGAAAGCATGAACAACAAATATCTACTCATGGCGAACTTCTTATTGTTCATGCAATGATCGACAAATTAGTTGCCTTTGCACTTTTCGCAACTCTTCTCCGATTTTCTCGTCAGCCAAACCTTTTCGTTTGAAACGCGTTTCTTAAAAAATGTTTTAAAAAACGTCCCCCAAAATGGGAAGCAACACGAATCGTGACGTTTTTACCAACAATTTATTTTGTTGAATGAAAGAGCGTCAATGCGTATTACTTATTGTAATTTTTTTTCCTGTTCTCATCACATCAAAAAAACACTTATTTCGGAAACTCACCTTGTACTACTACATTAACCGTTTTGTTCGTCTTTTGTATTTAAGTTTGAATACCCTGAGAAAGGTTACGAACAATGTACCGCCATTTATCAATTTATTTAGTGGTATTGGTTTACGTTGTTGATATTTCTATTTTTGCCGACGAGACAGATTATCAACGCGGAATTCGGTTTATTCGATCCGGTCAATTGGAAGAATCGGTTCTTTTCTTCCAAAAAGCCATTCGGAGTGAACCTGACAATACCGAAATTCAAAAAGAGCTTAATCATCTTCGGCAAATGGTCAAACTTCGTCAGGAACTTTCTCAAGAGAAAAATGCGATTCAATGGAGTATTAGGGCAGAACGGTTACGGCGTTACTATATTCAATATCGTGCTGTTTCGGCGTATCTTGAACTCGTTTTGGAGATTCACCGCCGCGTCAACACTGTTTCTCATGCCATTGATGTTATTGACGCTTTCTTAATGGCGGAACAATATCAGGATGCGCTTGATTTTGTTCTTTCGCAAAAACAACCTGAACAGATTCTTCCGCTTCAAATTGAAAAAGCCCGTATTTATTACGAGGCTGGTGAAAAAGAACAAGCACGAAAAATTGTCCGATCGATTTCGATTGACAAATTAACTTCACCCGAATCTTTGTTCCGTTTGGCGCGGCTTCAATCTTCGACGCTCCAATATGCATCGACGGTCAAGACATTGCGGCGTTGTTTTGAATTGACTCCGCCTAATATTTTGCCGTTGATCAAAAAAGAAGCGGAGCGATGTTCTGAATTTGAGCCGATTCTTTCTTCTTCGGAATTTATTGACGTGATGACAACACGTTCGCTTGTTAGTTCCGGCGACATGGACTGTGCCAAAAAATGGACGGTAACCTCGTCTTTCAAAGAACAACCACAATCTTTTCAAAATATGATCAAAGGCGAAATCAATTTCAACGATTGGCGGCTTCACTAACCCAATCAACAAAGAAACAAAGGTAACAAAAAATCATCCAACACCCTTGCCGACTCATTTTGAAACAAAATTGATATGTTTTTTAGTAATCGTCTTTTTTGTTTTGCTAAAATTTTTGCACAAAAACGTAAAGAAATTCATACTTTGTCGTAATTTTCCTGACGTTTTTGTGCGAAAATAAAAATAAACGGTTACGAATTTCATAGCAGACGAAACCGATACAGCGATTTTTTGGAACGAATTAAAATGGAGTTATCCGAAACTGCCGGAGTGCTTAGAACTTCTTCACCCAATTCGATGTCCTCCAACATCTCGCCCTTCTCGTCATTGAGTAAGACATGGTAAATCATTCCCTGTTGACTGGCGGCAATCAAATGATTGCCGACAATAATCGGCGTGGCGTAAAACGAACCCGATAACCGCGTTTGCCAGAAAATTGTACCGGAAATCCGGTCAGCACAAATCAAAACACCCGGCGATTTGATAATGTACAATTTGTTGCCGTCAATGACCGGACTAGGACTGCCGACACTTAATTTCGGTTCCGTCCAAAGAATTTCCGGCGTTTTTTCTGTAACTCCATAACGTAACGCCGTCGTGCCGCCAAGTGAAAAATAAACCGTTTCGTCAACACAAACCGGCGAGGAGGTTAATGCACATTTTCCCTCATACGTTGTCAACTTTTCGCCCGTCGCCAACGAATGAACCGAACAACCGGTACGATCTACAAAAACAATTGATTTTGAACCGTCTTTTTGAAACAATACGGTTGGCGATGACCAACCTTGCCCTTTGGGACGTTCGGTTTTCCAAATCGTTTTGCCCGTTGAAATGTCCATTGCTTCCGCGAACGATTCGGCGTTGGACTGACATTGAACGATCAGCGTTTTATCAACAATCAACGGCGATGCCGCCATGCCAACCGAAACAATTACTTTCGGATTTTCAAGTCCCAAAGGACGATACCAACATAATGTTCCGTCCGGTGAAAAACAAACAAGATCGTTACTGGAAAAAAACGCAACAATATATTCTCCGTCCGAAGCCGGAGTGTTTGCCGCCACACTGCTGAATGGTCGGTAACAAAGAAGTGAACCGGTTGCTTTGAGTGTTCGCCGCCATATTTTTTGACCGGTTCCCAAATCGTAGGCTGTGGTGTGTAAGCGGTTTTCTCCGGCACCGTCCGCAGAAGTAACAATAATTCGATCCTTTACAATAATAGGACTTGAAACGCCTTCGCCCGGAATTAATGTTTTCCAAATCGGTTCTTTATCGAACACTTTTTCGCCGCACGAAACCGTTTTGAGAACCGGATTACATGCCGCTCCACGAAACTGCATGAAAGGAACCGCCGACGATTCTTTGCCGGGTAATTTCGTGTCGGAATTGGACGTAACGGAATTTTCGACTTTTTTTGTTTCGGAATAACTTTCAGTATCTGAAATAACAAACACAGAATCGGGAAGCGGTCTTTGTTTTTCAAAACCGGCAACACGGAACGGAATTCCTTTGTCGTTACAAATTCGTACTTGAAAAAGCCAACCGCCCATTCCGCCCATCATAGACATTCCGCCGCCGCTGTAACCGCTGGCTCCGCCGGAAGGAGTTCGTCGAGGTGACGGCGTTCCGCCTTCCTGAGTTGTTGGTGCTGTATCACCGGGAGGATTCGGACGAGGTGCGTAACTCGGTGCATTCGTGCCGGAACCGGTAGCATGACTGGAACCAGCAGGGCTGGAACCAGCTGGCGGAGTTTCACTGTAACGTGTATTCTTAACAAGCAACACGTTTTGACCGGCTTGAAGTTCAACACCCATCACGTATTTATCGGGAACATCACCGCCGTCATCATTGAGCGGAAAACAACCGATTTCCGTACCATTAAGCCAAACCTTGCCTGTTTTTTGTGTCGAATAACGAATCGAAACCGTTTGCGCAACCGGTGATTCTAAAATAGTTCGGGCATAAAGACTGACGTTTGTTTTTTTATCGGTGAACGGAAACAGATTGAGTTTGCCGTCAATATTATCTGTTTCCATTGGTTTCCATGTCAGCGAATTCGTGACGATATTGGTTTGTTCCGGCGGATAAACCGTATCAAGTCCTTTGTTATCGGGATTTTCGTACGGTTCTGAGACTTCCCAATGGACAAGATAACCGGCGTCTTTGGCACCGCCGTATTCGATCCCTAATTCCGAAAGCGGTTTTTTGTTATTGATTTTCAACAGCGCACGAACAATAGCCGCCGTTTGATCCAGTGCGGCGGCACGAACCAGCAAGGCGTGATAAATCGTAGCGGCTTCACTGAATTGTTCGTTTTCGAGCAATTGATCTGCTCTTTTGATAATTCGCGCAACAACATTGTATCGAAGACCGCCCACCGGGTCATCAATGAGTTGTCGATCCAGCGACGCGGCACGTTGAGGATCGTGTTCTTCCAAAATATCCAAAGCAAGAACGCGACCATCCGGATTTTGTGCCGTATCCAGAATAAACCCGACCAGTTCGTCAGCGGGGAATTTTTTGTTACTTCGTTGCGAATCCAAAAGAGTCTGGGCTTCGACACGTAACAAATTTGCCTCAACCGGTTTTTTGTTGTCAATTCGCTTGAGAAGATCAAAAAGAGCATCATCCGCAACAAGCAACGGCGCAACTGTACAAAATATAAAAGTCGTTAATAGTGAATAGTTCATAGTGATCGTTAGTTTATAAATCATCGTTAATAGTGAATCGTGTTTGTGATTTGCAACGAAAAATATGAAATAATGCTTGCGTCTTCACTATTAACGATTCACTCTTAACGATGAACTCAATTAATTTAGTGTCCGGCTTTGAGACCAACGGCTTCGCGAAGTCCTTTGCCTTCTTCGGTTAATTTTTTACCAAGTTCCAATTGCTCCGGTGTCAAAACGGCTTTCATTTTGGCGTTATATTCTGTTGCAATTTCTTTCATGGAACTGCGGTTTTTTTCCGAAACGGTTTTACGTTCTTCTTCGGACAGTTTTTTGAAATCAATTCCTTTCAAAAGTTCCTGATATTTTCCGCTTCGTTCCACTTCGATGTTACGCAATTTTTGCGTTTGTTCGGCGGTCAGGTCGAACACTTCGAGTTTCGTCGCGTACAAGGAATTGGCGTCCAATCCGCCGTCGAGTTGGAACTTGTAGGTCTGGACTTGTTTCTTTTGTTCCGGCGTGAGAATTTTGTAAATTTCCGCACGAAATTCATCGTCCATTTTGAACGCTTCCTCCGCAGGCGGATCACCGCCGGGTTTGCCGTCACGTCCGTGCGGAAAATAGGAATTATTGACCGCAGTTTTGAGTTTTTCGATTTGTTCGCCGGTGAGTCCTAATTTCTTGATCAAACCTTCGGTCTTGATAAAGATTTCAAACCGTTCCGCTTCGCTCGGCTTGTTCGCTAAAACAGCGGAAACACCAAGCGCAAACAAAATAAGTGTAAAAAACACAATCGAAATGGTTAATACTGTACGTTTCATAATTTATTGTCCTTTCAAAAAAGGGGGTGAAAACTGAGTGTGAACCGCAAGTTACACAAAATACTTGTTTCACCTGCGGCTCTTGAAAAAATCTCAAAAAAATAATAAACCGATTTTCTTATTTCACCACGAAGCCACAAAAAGCACGAATTTGTTTTACCGTTGAAGTGTGTGATTTTGTCAACAGATTGCGCAGATTTAACAGATTTTAATAAAAAACGAAACTGTATCATCTGTAAAATCTGTTGACCAACAAAAATAGATTTGAAATTTTATTTTTCCGAATTGAGTTCCATGATGCGTATGATATTTTTGAACAAGTTCTTGCGCGTTTCAAGTTTTTCGTTATTACCAAAGACGCACAGGTTGTTCTGTTCTGTGACATTGCGGAACATCGTGGCAAACTGACGAAGATCGTTTTTGGTTGTTGACAACACTTCGTTCCATTCACGCAGAAGGTTCTCTTGAGTCAGACCGGAATAATACATGGACGTAACCCGTTCCGCTTTTTGTGACGGCGTGAGCGGTTTGTCGAGACCGCCGATGGTCGCAATGATTGCGTCGGACAATTCCGTTTCAGAAATGTCAAACGTTTCGAGATATTCGGCTGTTTTATCGAATACAGAAATTGTCTTTTCCAGATTTGGGTCACGGTAAGACCAGAAGGAACAAACACCGCTCCGCTCCACCGCAAAACCGCCGCCATACGCACCGCCGAGAATCCGAATATTGTCCCAAATATAACCGGTTCGCAAAACATCCGTCAAAACGAGGAGTTTTCCCGAATAGGCAACACCGGCTTTCTGATAATCGGCGGCTCGGACAACATATTGAACGCGGGTTGGTACAATAATCGCTTCATTAAGTTGGCTGTTGACTTTGAATGTTGTTGCAGAAACACCGGACTCCGAGTCTTTTCGAATACGCGATTCAAACGCGGCAATGACCGGTTCCGCCGTAACAAAATCACGTTGCGGCAACGTCACCGTAATGAGACGATTCCCACATTTTCCGAACAGTTTTCCTGCCGTGATTTCCAGAAAGTGAAGCATTTTCGCGGGATCGGCTTCGAGTTTCTTTTCAAACTCAAGCAAGAATTGATAATATCCGATACCGGATGTCCGGTCTTTGTAGGCGTCTATCGGCGAAAAATAAGACGCGGCACGAACCTGCCCCAAACGATGTCCGCTGGTCAGGAAACGTTGTTCCAAAGCGATACGCCGTTCCCTGATTATTTCTTTGATCCGTTCGGCATTTTTGAATCGGGTATTCAACATCTCAAACGTCAGATCAAGTCCCTTTTCCAATTTTGGAAGAAGCGTTTTGGTTCGAATGGTAAACACAGCGGCAAACTCACCCGGTTTACCTTCAATCGGATATGTTGTTACGCCTGCCGAAATACCGCCGGTGTGAATATCGATTTCACTGTTCAAACCGGAATAAGTGTACGTTGTTGTGTCCAGACGACCAAGCAGATCGGAAATCAACATTGTGTACGGTGCCGCAACAGACGGAAGTTGCATTGCATCGAAACAAACCGTTACGTAAGCAATTTTATTCGTATCGGTGTCAATGTTGATGATCGGTGTGTCGCCAACGGTTTTTTTCGTAAACGGAATATTTTCCGGTTGCGCTTTGAGATCAGAAAGGGAAAGGCGCGGAATCGCGGCAATCTCTTCAGGTTTGTCTGGAGCCGATTGACGTTCGATCAGAATTTGTTGTTTCTTTTTGATTTCATCAATTTCAGCAACAGAAAGCGATTTTTTGATTTCGGCAAGTTTTGTTTTGAGTCTTTCGGCGTCTTCTTTTTCGAGTCCCTGTTTGGGAATCAGAGTGACCGAGCCTCGTGAAGAATTTTCAAGCAAATATTGCAGGATCAGTTTTTCAAAATAACCGTTGGCAGCCTCTTCACGAATCTTCTTGAAAACCGGTTCAAACCGCTGATCCAAAAGAGGATCAAGATGATGAACCCAATTTTTGTGTAACTGCATGTTGATTGAAATACCTTTCGAAAAATGACCGCCTGAAAATTCACGTAACTGAAATTCTTTTCTGTTCACGGCTCCGTCAATTAGCTTCCGGTCAATTCCTTGTTTCACAAGATTTTTTAAGGTCTGATCAACGATTTTTTCAAAGAGTTCTTTCTTTTCCTGATCCGAGTTTTTCACAATGATTGAAAAACAAGGTTGTTTGAGCGAACTGTCAAACGAGGCACTGATTTCCTTTCCGACTCCCGCATCAAGAAGCGCACGTTTGAGCGGAGCGGCTTCACTTTGAACTAAAATATAAGCAAGCAAATCCATTCCGAATTGCCGCCGTACATTTTCAAGATCAACCGGTAACAAATAATTCAAACTCAAAAATGTTTTCCCTTCGGTCGGTTCCGTTGGTGTAACGGAATACTCAAATTCAAAAGTTTTTGGTTTATCAAATGTTCCCGGCGTTGTGATTTCGGCGTCAATGGTTTTTCGTTCAAACCGGTTCAGATATTCCGTATCGAGAAATTGGAGATGTTTTTCGGCATCGCCGTTCCCGTACAGAAAAATCATCGCGTTGGAAGGATGATAAAATTTTTGGTGAAAATCACGGAATTTCTCAATGGTCAATGTTGGAATCGAATGAGGATCGCCGCCGGAATCATTGCCGTAAGTCGAACCGGCATACATTGATTTTTGAATTTTACGGTACAAATATCCTTGAGGAGAAGAATACGTTCCTTTCATTTCGTTATAAACGATTCCATTGTACGATAATTCTCCGGTTTCCGGATTGACTTCGTAGTGCCAGCCTTCCTGCATGAGAATTTCAGACAGTTCAAGAACGCGCGGAAACAAAACGGCGTCCATATAGACATTCATCAAATTGAGGAGGTCTTTATCGTTACGGCTTGCAACCGGATACGAAGTGCAATCGTCGGCGGTGTAAGCGTTCAAAAAGGTCTGGAGCGAACTTTTTCGGAGACTCATAAACGGTTCTTTTGTCCGAAATTTTTTCGAACCGCAAAGAGAAGAATGTTCCATGACGTGAGCAATGCCGGAATCATCGGTCGGCGGCGTGCGGAACGTGATCGCGAAAACTTTGTTATCGTCGTCATTAGAAAGATACAAAAGCGACGCCCCCGACTTGACGTGTTCAAATTTCAAGGCGGTCGAGTTGAGTTCGTCAACCGTTTCGACCGAAAGGAGTTTGAATCCGTGGGTCACGCTGCCAACTTCCGTCGGCGCAGCCTCCATATTTGCCGTCCAGACGGCAAGAGAAAAAATTAATGTTGCGATTATTTTGTAAAACATATTTTGTCTTTCAATAAAAAAGTACGAAAAATCGGAAATGAAATACAGTACATATTTGAATAAACCGGGAACGTTACTGTATTCGTCCCCGGTTTTTTGAAACGTGTTACGGCAGGGAAACAACCTCGCCGTTATTAATTGTTGACAAGGCTTTCCATGCGTCTAATTGAATTGTATCGGAAATCATACGAACACTTCCATCAACGCGGAGGACATTAACACCGCCCGGATGATAACTTCGTGCCGCTAAAAATCCGCAATTCATACTGTACCAAGCTGACGGCACTTTTGAATTGGGCGGTAAAAACGCACCGTAACTAACATACTGTAACCGACCAATCATCCAAGTAGCACTACGGTCAGCGTACCAACTTGTTTTAGTTGACAACGCACTTGCCAAACCTTCCGGTGTTGTTTCGGCAAACATATCCGTACCACCGGCAATCATTAATGTACGATATTGTCCTGAACTGACACCGTCCGCATAAGATAATCCGGTCACATCTGCCGTCAGAGTCGAAGCCGTTCCTCCCGGACCGACAATACTTTCTGACATTGCCATCGTATTACTTGTTCCATCGGTAATAGAAGCAAAATCATAAATATTTGATTCCGCGCTGGTGGTTCCTGCCATTCCGGTGCCACCTTTTGTCCAAAAGTGAAAAAGTCCCCCTGTGATGAGCGAACTAATCGAAACCCCTGCATCGGGATTTGATATCTGAGCCGCTGCCGCATAAACAGGACCTGTACAAACAACATAACTGTTTGGAGCAACCAGAGATTTTGTTCCAAGAACTTTACAATGAATCAAATCACGCATTTGTTCACTGGGACAGAGACAAAACGGGAGTTTTGTTTGAACCACCGGATACAAAGAAGGATCAGTAGGTTGTAAGTTATAGTCAATCAAACTGTGTAACGAGACTTGTTCCGTGAATGGGAGTAACTGTGCCTGAGCAGAAAAAGTGTTTGCTGAAGCATATCCTAAGTTTGGAAAACACCCCCGCGTGTCGTGATAATTGTGTAAGGCAAGTCCCCATTGTTTGATGTTATTTGTACAACTCATTCTTCTTGCCGCTTCACGCGCGGCTTGGACGGCGGGAAGGAGCAGAGCGATCAAGACTCCGATGATCGCAATGACTACCAAGAGTTCCACTAAAGTAAACCCAGATAGCCCCCCCCCTATTTTGACATTTGTTTTAGGAAATGTACGGAATTTCCTAAAGAAATCGTTGAAAAATTTTAACGATGTCAAATTGAACAGTGTTAAAATAATCTGACCGATTGTGGTGAAAAACTGTTGCATGAACATACATGCTCCTTTCATACTGAAAAGGTGAAAATGTAATGTCCCGCTTGCTCCAGACGGGGTATCAAAACTTGAAATTACAAACTTGTTTGAAATTCAAAAGTTTTGAATTTCTAACAGTGTACCAACCTTTAAACATGCGCCAAGGGAGAGGTGCAAAAAAAAATTAAAAAAATTAAAAAATTTTGTTTGCAATTTATGTCTGGTAGTTCGACAGGATAACTGTCTATTTTCAATGAAGTCTTTTAAATTGGAACGATAAAGTAAAATTGATTTTAGTCGCGCTAGCGACGGTATGATGCATAACCGGCGGTGTAGCACAGCGCAACCGCCGGATCGCGTCCCTTCCCACATGAGAAAGTCGCGCAGCGACGACATCATTGATATTATTGAGCAAAATCTCTTTCATCCAATTCCCTAAACTCCACTTTTGATAATCTCGTCGCTGCGCGACTATTAAAAAACAAAATAGACTGTTACAAACAAACATGTACCAATATGTACCAATATGTACCAATAATAATTCCTGACCATTCACATAACATTGACTCCTTTCATCGTATTTTTGTAATAATGACGGGAGGCTGGTTGAGTAACTGATTTTTCGACGCCGATATTGATTTTCAGGAAAGGCGTGATATAATTTTCCAAGAGAGGTGATGATTGATTTGTGACCGTGTTAAAATATTTTTATCAGAGGTGATGTATGCATTCTTTAGTGATTTTCGGAGCGTCCGGTGATTTGACAAGCCGCAAGTTAATTCCGGCACTGTACAATTTGTTTCTTAAAAAACGTTTGCCGCAACCGATTCATATTGTCGGTTTCTCGCGGACTCCGATGGATGACGAAATTTGGCGCAACAAATTATTGGAAACAACCCGTCAATTTGCCGGCAATACGTTTTGCGAAAATTCGTGGAACGCTTTGGCTCCGTTTATTCATTATCATACCGGCGACATCGGAAATCCCGATTCGTTCACTTCGCTTGCCGCACTGCTCGATCAACTGGAACAGAATCAATCTGAAAACGGAAAGCAAACCGATGTTACGGAATCTCATCGGCTCTTTTATCTTTCGACGGCACCTCAGTTTTACGGTTCTGTTGCGGAACAACTTGGTGTTGCCGGTTTATCAACGGAATCTTCGGAACGTACCTCCCGAATTGTGATTGAAAAACCTTTCGGTACTGATTTAGAGTCGGCACAAAATTTGAACGAAAAAATTCACCGGCAATTTAAAGAATCGCAAGTTTATCGGATTGATCATTATCTCGGCAAGGAAACAGTTAATAACGTACTGGTATTGCGGTTTGCCAACACCATTTTTGAACCGATTTGGAATCGTAACTATATTCAAAATATTCAGATAACCGCCAATGAAGACATTTTGGTCGGGCGTCGTGCTTCGTATTATGAAACAGCCGGTATTTTGCGTGACATGTTTCAGAATCATCTGTTACAGATTCTGACGTTTGTTACAATGGAACCGCCTGCCCGGTTTGACGCCAAAGCTATTCGTGACGAAAAAGTTAAAGTTTTGCAATCAATTCGTCCGTTGACGGAAGAGGAAACGTTACAAAATTCCGTACGCGGTCAGTACCGGAGTTATCGTGACGAACCGGGAGTTGCGAAAGGCAGCCAGACGGCAACGTATGGAGCGGTTCGTCTTTTCATTGACAATTGGCGTTGGAAAGACGTACCGGTTTTTCTGCGCAGCGGCAAAGGAATGGCGTGCCGGTCAACACAAATCGTGATCAATTTTCGTCAACCGCCTCACAGTATGTTTGCAGACAAGGCGTCCAATTTGCCGTTACAAGGAAATCGGCTTCTTCTCCAACTTCAACCTGCGGAAGGAATTCAAGTCCATTTTATGACCAAAATTCCTGATACGGATATGAAGATTCGACCTTCGGAATTGAATTTCAATTTCAAAAACAGTTTTTCCGGTGAGATGCCTGATTCTTACGAACGTTTGTTACTGGACGCGATGAATGGCGATGCTTCTCTTTTTGCCCGAAGCGACGAAGTGGAAACGGCATGGCGAATTATTGATCCGATTCAAAAAACGTGGGACGGAGGTAAAATGCAAGACCCGGAATTTTACGAAACCGGTTCAACCGGTCCCACTCAAGCTGACCGTTGGATGGAATCATTCGGACAAAATTGGTTCGATTTGTGCCCAATTGTGTAAATCAGTAGTCAGTAGCCAGTAGTCAGTTGTTATATTCATTCCGCTTTAAAATCCCTGATTATTTCGGATTTTGCGGCGTCTTCCCATTGTGGCTTTTATCAATACCCTTCGGGGCGTTTTTAGGTACCTGTCTATTTTGTTTTTCAAGATTGCGCGCAAAGACGCAAAGAATTTCAATGTTGGTTTTAACTTGCACTGTTTTTGAGCGTGTTTATTTTTAATTTTATTCAAGGGATATTCT
>JAISQH010000180.1 GCA_031274385.1 Planctomycetaceae bacterium
GACGACAAGGATTGTATTTGGACGATAGCGTATGATCGTTTGAAATATTTTGGTGAGCTTGACGATTTTCTAAATTCTTCTGTTCTGAACTACAACGCCGCTCTCAAAGGAACAAGTGCCTGGTCAAATCTCTACCTAGACCGCGACCACAGTACCGCGCAACAATTATTACCATCCCCCAACGAACCGCCGCCATCTTTGGCTGACTCCGAAAAGTAAGGAGTTAAAAAAGTAACGGTCTATTTTCATTTGCGCGCTAAGACGCAAAGAATCAAACAAGGATTCTACCACGAAAAACACGAAATTGCACGAAAAAATGAAACAAATTGATTTGTATTTTTTTTACAACAAGAAGTTATAAAAATCTTCCTCGTGTAAAATAATAATGAACAACGTCAAAAACAGAACAAGTTAAAACTAACCTTGAATTTCTTTGCGTCTTTGCGCGCAATCCTTAAAAAATAAAAGAGACCGTTCTTAAAAAACACTCTTTCATGAATTTTTGTGTTTTTTGTGCGGATTTCTAAAATTCGCAATTTCCCGGAGTTCGCGGGAACGGCAACACGTCACGGATATTGCCGATGCCGGTGAGGAACATCAACGCCCGCTCAAGTCCCAAACCAAAACCACTATGCGGCACCGTTCCGTAACGCCGTAAATCCGCGTACCAACGATAAGATTCCAAATCAAGTTTCTGCTCCTTCATTCGCGTTTCAAGAACTTCCAACCGATATTCCCGTTCACTGCCGCCGATAATCTCGCCGACTTTCGGTACAAGAACATCCATCGCTCTTACCGTCTTGCCGTCTTCATTGACCCGCATGTAAAACGGCTTGATCGTTCGCGGATAATCGTACAAAATCACCGGACTTTTGAAATGCTCCTCCGTCAGATAACGCTCATGTTCACTCTGCAAATCAATGCCCCAACTAACGTTGTAATCGAATTTCCGACCCGATTGAATCAAAAGATCAATCGCCTCTGTGTACGATAACCGAATAAAACGGCTTGACAAAACATGTTGCAGCGTTTCGAGTAACGTTTTGTCAATCTGTTCGTTAAAAAACGCAACATCTTCCGCATTGTCACGCAAAACGTCTGAAATGAGACGTTTCAAAAATTTCTCAGCCCAATCCATGTTGCCTTCCAGTTCGCAGAACGCTATTTCCGGTTCAATCATCCAAAATTCGGAGGCGTGACGCGACGTGTTTGAATTTTCCGCACGGAAAGTCGGTCCGAACGTGTACACCTTGCTCAAACCTGCACAATAAGTTTCGACATTCAACTGACCGCTAACAGTCAAATACGACGGCTTACCGAAAAAATCTTTTGAAAAATCAACCTTTCCGCCATCATCTTTGGGCAAATCATCAGGGTCAAACGAACTAACATGGAACATTTGTCCGGCACCCTCGCAATCACTGGCAGTAATGATCGGAGTGTGAACGTAAAAAAAACCGTTTTCCTGAAAAAATTGATGAATCGAAAAACTAACCCGATTCCGAACTCTTGCAACTGCTCCAAAAGTATTGGTTCGCACCCGCAAATGTGCAATCGAACGCAAAAATTCCAATGAATGTCCTTTTTTCTGAAGCGGATACGTTGCCGGATCGGAAACACCAACCAACTCAACGCATTTTGCCTCAATTTCCGTTGCCTGCCCTTGTCCCGGCGATTCTTTGACCACGCCCCGAACCGAAATAGAACTACCGGCTGTGATCAACTTGACAGTAGTTTCGTAATTCGGAAGTTCTTTGGAGATAAGAATTTGAATGTTGCCAAACGAGGAGCCGTCATTGAGTTCGACAAAACTGAAACCCGCTTTGGAATCGCGCCGGGTACGAACCCAACCTTGAAGTAAAATATCCTTGCCAATCGCGTCCGCCTTTCGGGCTTCGGCAACCGTTATTTTTTCATAAGTCATGGTAAAATAAGCGTCTGGAATTTAATGAAACTACACAAAATAAAGATAATAAAATATCACAAAGTTATCAGAATGTCCAGTATCACCGCCGAAATTGCAGTCAAGCAACAGTATAATAATATTTATTTTGAATTTTGCCGCTTGACCATGCTAAATGAATTCGGCTTGACGAACTTTGGAAAAATAACCATAATTAACCGTTTTGCGGCAAGACACCCAATATTTTCCGCTTTTCAAAACGAAATAAACAAAATAATGAATTGGAGTTGGCGGTACATCGGTTTTTCTTGACGTCAACATTGTTGCAGTGGTTTTGCTGGCATGAAAGTTGCTCTCATTTTTAATAAGCATGTTTTCCGGCAACCACCGTTTTTCAAAAAAATTCACCCGATCCAATGAAAACCAAACAACCCGAAATAACTAACGAGGAAATTGCAAAATTAAAAGAATCGGCGATTTTCGCTGAGAAAGACAGAATTCATTTTACGGCACGATTTCTTGTCGTGGGCGGACTCATGACGCCGGAAAAACTTCGTGCTGCGGCAACAATTGCCAAACGGTACGGCGACGGAACCGTTCATCTGACAACCCGGCAAGGATTTGAAATTCCACATATTCCTTATGAAAAGTTGCCGCTGATGCGGAAAGCCCTTGAGAATTTGCCGATAGAACCGGCTCGAAGCGGAAAATGTGTTCGTTCCATTGTCGCTTGTCCGGGAACATATTGCAAATTCGGCGGGATTGATACGCAAGGTTTAGCCCACGCTATCTTTAAGAAATTCGGGAAACGTAAAAATCTGCCGCATAAATTCAAAATTGCTGTTGGCGGATGTCGGCATTGTTGCGCCAAACCGCAGGAAAACGATCTCGGTGTGATGGGAGCAGGTAAGGGTTATGCTGTTTTTGTCGGCGGTATGGCAGGAAAAACACCGCGTTGGGGTGATCGTCTTCCGTTTATCATGCAGACTCAAACCGAACTACTTGCATTGATTAAAGTTGTCATCGATTGGTACGCCGCGCATGGTTTGGACAAAGAACGTTTCGGAGCAACGATCGAACGGATCGGGCTATCAAATATGCTGGCTGACATCGGATATTAGCCGTGATATTTCACAGAGCCGTTAAATATCACGGGCAAAATCGAATTGCCGCCGTTTTCAGTTTGCGGCAAAAATTTTTTGTGTAAAGAATTTTTTTGCGTAAAGAAATTTTTCAAAATTCAGAAACGAATGGAATATAAGTCAAAAATGATATGTTACGTAACAAAGGAGCAAGATTGTAAAGACAACAGCAAAAAGCATTTATAAACTTCTTTTTTGTATTTCAATGCGTTTATACGCAACAAAAATCGAAAACAGAAACCATTTTTTGGGATACCCGAAAACCATCAAAAAGAAATTGGTCTATTGAAAAATTATGAATTGGCATGTATCTTGCATTGAATTAATTCCATGAAAGTTTCTTAGGCGATCTTTAAAAATTAATTTTTAACCGTGAACGTTACGAAATTTTGCAAAAAAATAAAAAAGGAATTTTTATAACAATTTTAATATCAATCTGTTATAAAAACGATAAAATTGATTATTTTGTGTTTTTTGTCATTTTCGCGGTGAATCCTGATTTTTGGAGATGCCCCTTACAAAAACAAATTTAGGAGAACAACATGAAAAAAGATTTTGTAACATTGGTTTTTGCTGCGTTGCTTGTGGTTTTTTCCACAACGCTTTACGCTGCCGATTACAAACTCCTCAACGTGTCCTACGATCCGACGCGGGAGTTGTACAAAGAATTTAACGAGGCGTTCAAAGCCTATTACAAAGCCAAAACCGGCGACACGGTTAATGTAACACCGTCGCATGGCGGCAGTAGTAAGCAAGCCCGGTCGATCATTGACGGTCTCGAAGCCGATGTTGTCACACTGGCTTTGGCGTACGACATCGACAGTATTGCGGAAAAATCGAAATTGTTGCCGGCAGACTGGCAAAAACGATTGCCCGATAACAGTACGCCTTACACTTCGACGGTTGTATTTTTGGTTCGGAAAGGTAATCCCAAAAAGATTACATCGTGGGACGATCTTATCAAGCCGGGAGTTGGAGTGATTGCCGCGAATCCGAAAACGTCCGGTGTTGCTCGTTGGAGTTATTTGGCTGGCTGGGGTTACATTCTCAAAAAGGAATTGGGCGACCTCAAGAAACTTCACGATCCGAAATATGCCAAAGAAGTTGAAGCGGCTCAGAAAAAAGCATTGGCGTACACTACCGAAGTGTATAAACATGTTGAGTCGCTTGATTCCGGTGCGCGTGGTTCCACGCTGGCATTTGTGCAACGGGAAATCGGAGACGTGCTTCTTGCTTGGGAAAACGAAGCGGTTCTTGCACTGAAAGAATATGGTGCCGATAAATACGATATTGTTGTTCCTTCTATCAGCATTTTGGCGGAACCGCCGGTCACCATCGTTGACAAGGTGGTTGACAAACGCGGAACACGCAAAGTTGCCGAAGCGTACCTGAATTATTTGTACAGTAAGGAAGGACAGGAACTCGTTGCCAAACATTTTTATCGTCCGCGTGACAAAGAGATTTTGGAAAAATATTCGAAGAATTTTATCAAAGTCGAGTTGTTCACGATTGACGAAGTGTTTGGCGGTTGGCAAAAGGCACAAAAAGAACACTTCGAAGATGGCGGAATTTACGACCAATTTTCGACAAAATAGTCGTTTTGGTGGAAAGTGGAGAGTGGGAAGTCGGGAGTGGAGCGTCCATCATTTTTTGAAACTTTTTGCTTTACTGCTCTTCACTTTTCATTTTTCACTTTTCATTAACAACAACTGATAAAAATTTATACAAACGTCAACAGATAATTGTTACAATGAAAAAACACAGTGTTTTACCGGGATTCGGATTGACATTCGGTCTCACTCTGGCTTATCTCGGTATCATCGTGTTGTTGCCGCTTTCGTTGCTGGTACTAAACGTAACTTCAATGAGTGTTGCGGATTTCCTCAAAGCGGTCGGGTCGAAACAAGTTATTGCTTCCTATAAATTAACATTCGGAGCCTCATTTCTTGCTGCGTCGATCAATGCTGTTTTTGGTTTCATTGTTGCATGGACATTGGTTCGGTACAATTTTCCGGGAAAGCGGCTTGTCGATGCGATTGTGGACATGCCGTTTGCGATGCCGACGGCTGTTTCAGGAATTGCGTTGACGGCAATTTGTGCCAAAAACGGTTGGATTGGAAGTCTGTTGGTTCCATTTGGAATCAAGATTGCTTATACGCCGCTTGGAGTGTTGGTTGCGTTGATTTTTATTGGTCT
>JAISQH010000183.1 GCA_031274385.1 Planctomycetaceae bacterium
AGAATATCCCTTGAATAAAATTAAAAATAAACACGCTCAAAAACAGGGCAAGTTAAAACTAACCTTGAAATTCTTTGCGTCTTGGCGCGCAATCTTGAAAAACAAAATAGACAGGTACACGAAAAGAACGAAATAACGAAACGAACGAAATTTTATAAACTGATAACATATTTGACGACGTTGAAATGATCAAAATTAAACATAATAACGGAGTTCACGATGGGAAACGTATTTTTTTGCAACACTCTAACTGTCCAATTGAAGAATTCAATTTTAGCAGAGTTACACTAAAAAGATTTAATCTCTTTAATATCAATAGATTATGGAAAATACAAAAAATATTTTTTAAAGAGTTCTGAGGCATAACAATTGCAAGTTATAATGCTCATCATTTTTTACCGATTTATTTTCTGATATTCAAGTTACCTCTCACTTTGTGAATTGGTTCCGTATTTGAAAATTTTTGAAAAAATTAAAAAAAAGTGTTTACAATTTAGTTATTTCAGATTAAAATCATCGTATTAAATGCTGTCTCAATGCTTTCGGCGGTCATTTTTTATAAAGGAGACCAAAAATGAAATTTCAATTAAGATTGAAAGAAGTTGGTTTGATGACCATTCTGATTGGTCTTTCAAACGTTGCGTTTGCAGACCTTAGCACTACGAGTCAAGGTCAGTCAATTGTGTTTTCGGCGGGTTCTTCAGGTTCTTCGAGTTATTTATCGGGTTCAGGTAACGCCGCCGTGAACGACGGAGGAATCTCGATGACGTTCGATGTTAGCAAAGCGGGTGACGATCAGGCGTCATTGGGAACCTGTGCTATGAACCCGACAAGCGGTAGTAGCAATTTCGAATCGATTTTGGATGAGATTCCAATGGAGGAAGCGGAAGCCGATACTCCGTTCACGACTTTTGCCGCGAATGCTTTAGCTGCCGATAACACGCCCAATTCTCCATCCAATAATGATGATGGAAACAACTATTATCCGCCGTCACGATTGCCACCCATCATTGATCCGCCGCCGATTAACCCAACAACTCCCGAACCGGCAACTCTCCTTATTATAGGACTTAGTGTTGCCGGATTTGCTCCTTTGGTAAAACGGTATCGGCGAAAATAGACAAGTGATAGGAGTTGTTTTCACCATTATCAGTCATTTTCTTCGAGGAACGGCTTTTTGCGAAGCCGTTCCTTTTTTGATATAAAATAAGGTGTAAAGCAAGCCTCGTTGTTTGTGTCAAAAAAATATTATATCACAATGTCTCATATAGACTTACGCTCTTTATCTAACAATTATTCAAGATATTCATGAAAAGGAAAACGGATTTTCGATCTTCATCGAATGGCGGAATCGTCCGTCTGGCTGATGTTTTGCCTCAACTAATTACAAAGTATGGTCTTCAAAAGCCGCGAAACATCGAACAAATGACGCAGGTTTGGCGAAAAACGGTTGGCGAGCCGTATGGATCGGTCACGCGAGTGATTGGTCTCAAATCAGGAACAGTCGAAATCGCAGTACCGCACCACGCTTTTGTTCAGGAACTTTCGTTCCGTCAATCGGAGCTTCTTGCCGGACTTCAAACCGCACTTGCTGAGGAGAAAATAAAACGCATAAAATTCGTTGTCGCGAGTTAAAATTGAGCCGCAAAGATTATTTTCTTGTCCGGCATCTTTCCCAAATTCTCTTCTCAGTAGGGAAACAGTGGAGCAATTTGTCTTTTCTGTTAAAGATATAAAAAAATTAAAAAATTGCTCTTGACTCATATTTTCGGAACTCCTAGAATACCCATGATTGAATCAGTGGCTGCCTTTCCCATCGTCCTCAAAATAAACGATTTTGCGGCTTTTAATCTTTCCACCTGAAAAAATGCAGAACTTTTTTTCACGTGGGAACGTACTGAAATTGCCGCAAAAATTCATGGCTTGGTCAGCCCTGCCGCAACCGAAACGGCTCCGGCGAGTTCCATTGTGATAAGGATGTCACAAACGGAATGGACGAAATGGATTTCTTGAATTGCGAAGGTTTTTAATGAAAAACCTTTCAGAACTCTTTGATATGAAAAGAGTTTCGTTTTAAGGCGTCTTTCGTGAAGTGTTCCAAACCGATTTGGTCTTGGAAAATCAAGTATTATTGGTAATGAAAGGACTTCATAATGCAGGTTTTATCAGAACAGAATTTCTTAATCCATTCAAAAATTCAATCGAACAATCAGGAGAAAATTTCAACCTATCCTGAAACTTGTAAAACAATGGACGAGCCGGAACTAATCCGGCAAATTTCCCTTATCATTAAGCGGGAAACAAATCTGGGCGTCCAAGAAATGAATGTTTTTCTCGAAAACGGAAAATGGGTCTTAACCGGTTATTGCCAAACGTTTTACACGAAGCAATTGGTTCAGGAAGCGGTGCTGAAAGTCATTGGCGATGTTGATTTGATCAATCGAATCTATGTTGCGTGAACGGTTATTGCCTGTTTTGACATTTGTTTCCTTTTTACAAATCTTTTCGATTTTTTCTATTTTTTTCATTTTTCGGTGTGAAGTTCTCTTTTTTTTCCGATTCAGGTAAGTTATATTGGACAAGTGGGTAAAAATCACCTATAAATGATAAAGAGTATCGTTTTTGAACCGACTATTTTTGTAAATTTTTTCGGTTCGGTTTGCCATAAGACGATGAATCTTTTGACAAGATGACGATTGATGGTTTGACGATTTGATGATTTGATAAAAAGTTTCCAAATGTTCCAACGTTTTTTAGGAGAGATGTAATATGAGAATTTCTTTATTTTTCTTACTTCCGGCATTTTTACTTTTTCTGAGCGTGGCACGAGCGGAAGAGGAAAAAACGGTTGCGGCGCAACCCGATGCCCAATCAAAAGTTCCGACTGAAATCGGTTTTTTTGATGCTGTAAAGCAGAATTTGATTGAGGCAAAAATTACAACGAAAAATTCGATGGAAGGTCGTGTTACTGTCAAAAATAAATCGGGAGCTCCTCTTCGTGTCAATTTGCCGGAAACCTTTGCGGCTGTTCCACTTGGGCAATTCGATGATTTTGGAATGGGTGGCGGCGGTGAAGGTGGTGGTCGCAGTGGTCGGAGCGGACGAAGCGGTGGTGGTGGTGGTGGCGGCGGAGCCCAAACAACCGGCGGTGGATTTGGCGGAATGAGTGGCGGTGGCGGAATGGGCGGATGGAGTATTCCACCGGAAAAAATTATCCGTCAGGATGTTCAAATGGTTTGCCTTGAGTACGGAAAACGAGAACCTGCCCGGCACATGAATTACGAATTGCGACCGCTCGATTCCGTTACAAACAAACCGGAAGTTCATGCTCTTTGTCATTTGGTGGGCAATGGTGCTGTCAATCAGGATGCGGCTCAGGCGGCTGTTTGGCATTACAATAATGGGCTTTCATGGGAAGAACTGGCAAACAAACAGCATAAACCGAGAGTGGATTCTTTCAATGAAGTGCCTTATTTTTCAAGGGAGCAGATGCTTTATGCAATGAATCTCGGTAAACAAATCGAGGAAAAGATTGCAAAAGAAAAGAAAGAAAAAGAAGAAGCCAATCGCGACAAAAAATCATCTTCTTATGCTGATGAATTAAAATAAGCATAACCGTTTCAAAAAACCGATCAATTCGGGTGATGATTGTAACCGTTCGCAAATGAAACGTGAAATAAATAATCGTTGGGAGAATATTTATTTCAAAACGTTCGATTTGTGAACGGTTATTTTCGTTTCTTTTGAAAAAGACCGGATTTAATTTTGAAACAACATTTTGCGTATTTTTGATTTCAGTATTTTATTGAAAAAAACGGCTGCGTGTTCTCCAGCTGAATTTCTGTCAAGGTTCCTTTGTAATGCCGAAGAGCGACCGGCTGGAACGGGTGTTTGGCAATTTCTGTTTCGTCAATTTCGATGCTGATTTCCGGTTGATCGGGAATTTTCATTTTACCTTCGGTAAATTCAATGTTTTCGTTGCATATTTCGCTCCGCCACGGCACATCGGCTGCCATCGTTTCGAGAAGGAAAAACGACGGTTGCGACGCTGCTAATTGTAACGTTGCTGCGTTGGCAACCGGACCGCTTGGATTATGCGGGCAAAACGGAATATGATGCGTGTCAGCCAAAACGGCAATGTTACGGAGTTCTGTAATTCCTCCGGCATGGGAAACATCCGGTTGAACATAATCGCAAGCCCGCGATTCGAATAGTGTACGAAAAGCCCATCGTCCATAAAGCCGTTCGCCAAACGACAACGGAACATTGATTCGCCGCCGCAAATCCGCCAATGCTTCGATGGTATCCGGGATAATCGGTTCTTCGAACCACAAAATATTGTACGGTTCAAGGGCTTTTCCGATTCGCAATGCTGTTGGCAGATCGAAACGTCCGTGACCTTCGATCATGATTTCCGCCTTGCCTTTGACAGTTTCCGCAACAGATTCGACGCAACGGATTGCCAATATCGCACGGAATTTCGATGATTCGATCAAAGCCGAATGATTTCAACACTGTTGTGCCGTTGGCGGTACTTTCGGCGGTGCAGCCGTTGAGAAAGACGGTTGCACCTTCCTGAAGAAACGCTTCCGCTATATCAAAACCGGTATTCCTGTTCGAACCGGTAATAAAAACGTTCTTATTTGAAAATCGCATGATGATTATTGAACAAAAATTAGGAATTTATGGTTGAGGTTCCAACATAAGCAGTGACACGGCATACCGTTCCAAAATAAAATGGAATCGGCGAATCAGTCGAATTTGCTTTGCTGGGACAACGATAAACGTCTGGCTCTTTGGCAAAACAGGAATCAGTTGTGTCCCAATGTCCATAAGATGAATTCCAACTTGCCTCGTAAATTGCGGTTTGCTCTAAAAACGAACACAGTGTAACTTGAATTGATATCCGGTTATCATGGTTGACACCGGGTACGAAATTTCGGGGAGTTCCCCATGCCAACGCCGGTAAGTCATCGTGAACATCGTGATAATTGTGTAACGCAAAAACGATTTGTTTGATCTTGTTTAAACATTGTGTTCGCCGTGCGGCTCCTTGCCGCTTGAACGGCAGGTAACAATAATGCGATCAAAGCACCGGATACAAGTTTACATAAAACCGAAATAAAGGTCAAGCGTTCTTTTAGAAAATTTTTTCTTTTCCCGATTGAATAATTGTTTTCTGCCAAAATCGTAACCTTTCTAATCCCAACACCGTCGCAAGCTAACAAGGTTGCGAATTATTAAATGAACACAGAAAGTAACTGTCCATTTTATTTTTTACAGGAAGAAAGAAGTGAAAGAAAATCTTCTGGTCTCTCTGCGTCTTTGCGTGCAAACTTGAAAAAACAAAAGAGATAGTTACAATGGGGCGATGTTGGCGGTTTTTCAATTTCAACGAACAACTTTTACCACAACAACGAGTAATGTTCCGAATTTTTTTTCCTGTTTTTATTTTCGTTTTGTTTTTTGGTTTTTCTGTTTCAGCCCAAATCAATCCGGTAGAACATCTTTCGGTTGACAAGATGGAGACGCGGAATTTTGAGATTGTCATGGAGCGTTCGGCGGAACATCGCCGCCCTACGGCGAAAGAAGTCGGCGTTCTTGTCGAACGCCTTTGCGCCCAACTTGACAAAGTGTTTCAAAAATATGCGCCGCAACGGGTTGCCGATGAACTGGAACAACAAAAGAAGGCGGAAGCCGAAGGTAAAAAGTTGGTCATTCCCAAAAAGCGGGAAGTCGATTACGATGATCCGAACCGCGTCATTCCAAAATGCCGGATTTTCATCTTCAATGATCGGGCAAGTTACGAAGCCCAATGCCGATTCGATAACATCGAACCTCACGATGAAGGTTATGCCGGATTTTTTACACATAAAACGAACTCTGTTTATATGTTACGTTCGTGGTCGCTGCAAAATACACGGGAAACTATTTTACATGAAACAACACATTTTTATACGTTTAATTTTTTACCCGGCGGTTGGCATTGCTATCCCGAATGGTTTCACGAGGGGCTGGCGAAATCGTACGAAAATCATACATGGAATGGCGATAAACTCGTCATCGGTGTTCCGCCCCGGATTCAACCTTTTGACGCTCCAGCCAGCGGTTTAACCGGTCTGCTTCGTTTTCGGGCTTTTCTTCAAAATCAAAACGCAAAAAAAGACAATACGGAACAAACCGTTAAAAAAGGAACAAAAATAGAAACACCAATTGATCCGGCATTGATTCAACCCTTTCTTGATACAATGTTCAATCCTGAACAGTTTCTCAAAGAAGGAATCATCTTGAAAAATCCGCACGAGGAAATTTCGCACCGTTATGCCATGTACGAAACGTTTGGTCGGTTTTTGCTTGTTTCAAGACCCGATCTTCTCGGAGCCTTTCTGCGTCAGGTTGCTCTTTGGGAAAAGGAACGGGATAAAACGTTTCACAAAACGCAATGGTTTATTGAGGCTTGGAAAAAGGTTGCGGCGGAAAAACCGGTGACGGTTGAGGAAGTCGGGCGTTGGTTACAGAAAAACCAACTTCCGTTCAAGTGGTCATTTGGTGATTGGCAGGATCAGGGCGACCAGATTGCCGGTAAGGCGGAAGATGGGAAAATCAGTATCCTTGCAATAAGTAATCCTCAAACGTTACCAAAATTCACCATCTTTCCCAAAAACATTTTGAAATTTCAGGCGGGTGTTGTTATCAATTTTGTTGACGAAAAAAACTTCAGTGTTGTGGCGGTTGATCAGGACGGTGATGTTCTTCAAATGGAAAAACAACGCGGCGATTGGGTCGGAGCCAAAAGAATCGGTAAAACAACTTCTATTTCAAATCGCAATAGTCCTTATCCGGGCGGGCCGTGTTTTCAATTTTCTGTAACGTTACAAAATGAAATGCTCGCTGTTCGAATCAACAATGTTCCGGCAGGAACCTGGCAAAAAAATCCCAAAGCCAGTTGCGGATTTTTCATTAGCAGCACCGAAGCAATTTTTACGTACTGATTTATAGGTAACAATTCACGCTGTTTTTAAACACCAATTTTATCAGTAATAGTCTATTTTATTTTTTAAGGATTGCGCGCAAAGACGCAAAGAAATTCGTGGTTGGTTTCAGCTTTTCATTTTTAAAATTTCGTCCTATTTTTGTTTTGAACGATGAACTAAAACGTAACGGTCTATTTTGTTTTTTAATGTTTCGCACAAAGGCGCAAAGAACATGAAGATTTTGATTCTAAACGGATCGATTTTCTTTGCGTCATTTATGTCTTTATTAGCAACGAAAAATAAAGAGACTTGTTCCATTATTGTCAACAGATGACGCAGATTGAACAGATTTTTATAAAAAACGAATCTGTTCAATCTGTAAAATCTGTTGACAAAACTAAAAATATTCTCTTTGTGTTCTTCGTGCCTTCGTGCGCAAACTT
>JAISQH010000289.1 GCA_031274385.1 Planctomycetaceae bacterium
AAGATTTATCCGATTGCCCCTTGAAATTGTTTGATAATCAACTATAATGACGGATAAATTTTCAGCCCCCAATACGTCCAACCGACGTAAAACCAACCCTATTTAAACAAAATAAAACGAGGCTTTCCATGATCGATGCTGTTAAAACCTTAACCCTTAACGGTATTCAAGTTCCCATCAATGACGAACGTAATTTGCTGGAACTTGCCCGAAAAATCGGGATTGATATTCCGACCTTTTGTTATCATTCCGAATTGAGTATTTACGGGGCGTGCCGGCTTTGCCTCGTTGATGTCAAAGGACTTGGCATTGTGGCTTCCTGCTCGACAACTCCGCAGGAAGGAATGATCGTCCAAACCCACACCGAAGAACTCCGGCAAATGCGCAAAGTCGCTCTGGAGTTAATTCTGGCAAATCACGATCAAAATTGTACTCTTTGTCCGAAAAATACAAATTGCAAACTCCAATCGTTGACCCGGCAACTCGGTGTCAATTCCGTCCGGTTCAAACGGACTTTCGTAGAACGCCCTGTTGATCGGTCAAGTTTATCACTTGTCCGCGATCCCAATAAATGTATTCTTTGCGGCGACTGTGTTAGGGCTTGTAACGAAATTCAAGGTGTGGGTGCCATTGGTTTTGCCGGACGAGGTGCCAAGTCAACGGTTGTTCCGCCGTTCAACAAAGACCTTGCCGACATCGAATGTGTCAACTGCGGTCTTTGCGCAACAGTTTGTCCTGTCGGTGCCTTAACGGTTCGGGATGATGTCAATGTTGTTTGGCAAGCCATCAATGATCCCAAGAAAAAAGTTGTTGTACAAATTGCTCCGGCGGTTCGTGTTGCCATCGGGGAAGCGTTTGGCGGAATGCCCGGCTCCATCGAATTGGGACGAATCGTAGCGGCACTCAAGGCGATTGGATTTGATCAGGTGTACGATACCAGTTTTGCCGCCGACCAAACGATTTTCGAAGAAGCAACCGAATTTATCGAACGGAAAACAAAAGGAGAAAAATTACCGCAATTCACTTCGTGTTGTCCGGCATGGGTCAAATATGCCGAACAATTTTTGCCCGATTTTCTCCCTAATCTTTCGAGTTGCCGGTCACCGCAGCAAATGTTCGGTCCGACTGCGAAGTTGATTTTGCCGGAACAACTTGGTGTTGCCAAAGAAGATTTGATTGTTGTTGCGATTATGCCGTGTACTGCCAAAAAATTTGAATGTAAACAAACCAAGTTTATCAAAGACGGTATCCCTGATGTTGATCATGTTTTAACGACACAGGAATTGGTACGGATGATTGAGGAGGCGGGACTTCGGTTCAATGAATTGCAGCCGCAGTCGTTGGATCCGCCGTTCAATTTCAAGACCGGTGGCGGCGTGATTTTCGGAACAACCGGCGGCGTAACCGAAGCGGCGTTACGTTTTGCTGTTGAAAAATTGAAAGGCGTTAAACTGGATACGTTTGAATTTACCGAAGTGCGCGGCGACAAGGCGATTCGGGAGGCTGAATTTAATATTGACGGACTTGTGATTCGGCTTTGTGTGGTTTACGGTCTTGCCAATGCGAGAAAAGTTGCGGAGATGATTCGTAAGGGTGAAAAAAAGTACGATTTAGTCGAAGTGATGGCGTGTCCGCTTGGCTGTGTCGGCGGAGCGGGGCAGCCGGTTACCAACGATTGGGAGGTTCGGCACTGCCGATCCGAAGGTCTTTACAAAGCGGATAAAATGTTACAACTCCACAAGCCGCAGGACAATCACGTTTTGGTGGAGTGTTACGACAAATATTTCAAAGGCGGTATCGGCGGTCATACTGCTCACGAACTGTTGCACACAACTTACCGGAACCGCCGCCGGATTTACGGTTTAACGTTACCGGTTCTGGATGAAGCCGGAGCAACACCGGAGGTTTTGGTTTCGGTTTGTGTGGGAACAAGTTGTTTTGTTCGGGGCAGTCAAACGGTTTTGAAAAAGATTGCCGATTATGTTCAAGATCGGGCGTTGGGACATCTGGTTCGGGTTGAAGCAACTTTCTGCACGGAAAATTGCGACCGAGGTCCCACAGTTACCGTTGGCGAAACAACCATCTTCAAAGCAACTCCCGAAATGGCAATCGCCGAATTGGCAAACCAATTAGCATCAGTAAAAGTGTTGGTCTAAGTCTCTGCCAATTCGTAAAAGAATAACGTAACAGTTGACAATGTTTGACAAGAATTTACTGACAAGTTGATTTTTGGACAAAATTTACGAGATTGGCAGAATGATTTTCTTTGCGTTTTTGCGCGCAAACCTTAAAAAACAAAATAGCCTGTTACGAATTTTGGTGTTCTTCGTGCCTTTGTGCGCAACTGATCTTAAACTCTCTTCTTGAATTCTTTGTGCTTTTGTGGTGAAATAATGAGATCATGAAAAAATCGAAAAAACTTCGTGTTTCCTTTCGTAAAAACCGTTCCGAACGAACACGCATTGACAACTGGACGCAACGTTTTGAAGAACACGGATTTGAAGACGAATCCGCTATTTCTGTTGAACGGATTGGCGGCAAGAGCGAATTATCGCGTCGCCGAACGGTGATTGGCAAATGGGTTGATTCCAACGAGTCGCATGGTTTCAAAATTCTGCCTGAAATCAACAGTGAAATCGTCTTATCCGGTCGGGTTCTTCGTGTTCATGGAGCCAGCAGCGTGGTTCAAACGGAAGACGGACAAATTTTTCAATGTGTAACCCGCCGGATTTTGAAAACGTTGTCCACAGAGCAGCGTCAACCGGTTGTGACGGGTGACCGGGTTCTCATTCGACCGGCGGAAAGCACCAACGAGGCAATGATTGAACGGGTCGAACAGCGGCACGGAACCATCTCAAGAGAAAGCAAACACCGAAAACATGTTATTGTGACGAATGTTGATCAGATTCTGATTATTGCCAGTGCGGATCAACCGATGTTCAAACCGAACCTGATTGACCGAATGATTCTGACGGCAGAACAAACCGGAGTGACTCCCATTATTTGTATCAATAAAATTGATCTTGTTGACATGGCGGAATTTCAACCGATGGTGGGTGTGTACGCTCAGATGGGTTACAAAGTCATGCTATTGAGTACGGAAACGGGGTTCGGTTTGGAACGGTTGCGGCGGCAACTTGCGAATCGGGAAAGTGTGGTGACGGGTCAAAGTGGAGTCGGCAAATCATCGCTTCTCAATGCCATTGACCCGGAATTGGATTTGCGGGTTTCCGATCTCAGCAGCAGGCAAAAAGGACGCCATACAACAACAACTGCCGAATTACATCGATTATCATTTGGCGGTTTTGTAGTGGACACTCCGGGCTTGCGGCAATTTATGCTTTGGGATATTATACCGGAAGAAGTATTCGGACTGTTCCGGGATTTACGCCCTTACGAAAATCGTTGCCGATTTCCCGACTGTACCCATTCGCACGAAGAAGACTGCGCCGTTAAAAACGCCGTCGCAGAAGGACGCCTCGATCTCAGACGTTACGAAAGTTACCTCACAATCCGTTATCGTCACTAATAAATTGACAATCGACAATGGACAATGGAAAATTGGAAGAGATGATTTTACAAAAATCTTTCTGACCTCAACGGTTCAAATATTGATAACGTTTATTATTCAACTTTATATTCCAAACGTATGACCATGTTTCGTGTTACTATTTTAATCGGGATCATTCTTTTTTCTCACCTTTCGAATGCCGAAGCCCAACAACGGTTGGCTGGGCGGCGTGAAGGAACCAATCGGCAACCGCAATCGTTGTTACAAACGCCGATGATTGCCGGCGCGTCATCTCAAAGTCCGTTCGATTCCGGGCTTGAATTTAAGCCGAAAAACAAAATTGATGTCCTTCTTGCCGCCTCGCTGAAACGCCAAAAGATGGAACCGTCAAAACGTTGCAGCGATGAAGTTTTTGTACGGCGAGTTTATCTTGATACGATTGGAACATTGCCGGATGTTCAGACGGTTAAAGATTTTCTTGCCGACAAAAAAACCGACAAACGAGCCAAATTGATTGACAAACTCCTGACCAGAAACGAATTTGTTGATTATTGGACATTAAAGTGGTGTGATGTTCTTCGGGTGAAGGCGGAGTTTCCGATTAACCTTTGGCCCAACGGGGCGATGACGTATTATCGTTGGATTCACGAAGCCATTCGTACGGATATGCCCTACGATCGGTTTTCCCGAACACTTTTAACGGCAGACGGCAGCAATTTTCGTGACGGTGCGTCCAACTTCTACCGTGCGGTTCCTCAAAAAGATGCTGAAACGCTTGCCGAAAATGTTGCGTTAACTTTTCTCGGTGTGCGAACCGGAGCGTGGACGCCGGAAAAATTACAACAATTATCTGTTTTCTTTTCCCGTGTTGGTTATAAAGAGACTGCCGAGTGGAAAGAGGAAATTGTTTATTGGACACGAAAACCGCTTGATTCGCCGGAGGTGGTTTTTCCTGACGGAACCAAAGGGCGAATCCGTCCCGATCAAGACCCGCGAATCATTTTTGCCGACTGGCTTGTTTCGCCGGACAACGCGGGCTTCAACCGAAACATTGCCAATCGGATTTGGTTTTGGCTTTTGGGTCGTGGTCTGGTCAATGAATCGGATGATTTTCGTCCTGATAATCCGCCGGTTCATCCTGAGATTCTCGATTATCTTTGTCAGGAACTTGTTACATCAAAATATCATTTAAAACATCTTTACCGATTGATTTTAAATTCGCACACATATCAACAGTCGTCGATTTCAAAAAGTGCTGATCCGAGAGTGACCGAATTATTTGCGGTTTATCCGATTCGTCGAATGGAAGCCGAAGTGTTACAAGATGCGTTGTCACAGATTTTCGATGTTCCTGTCGGCTACAACAGCGAGGTGCCAGAACCGTTCACTAATATTCCGGCGCGATACCGTACAATTATGTTGCCGGATGCCAGTGTTACCAGTTCGTTCCTTGAAATGTTCGGCAGACCGACACGGGATACCGGAATGGAATCAGATCGAAACGACGGCGTAACAGAATCGCAGCAACTTTTTTTACTCAATTCGACGGAAGTGAATCAATGGGTCATCAAGTTTCTATTAAATTACCGGAATGTCGATCGGAAACCGGAAGAAATCCGAAAAATGCTTGATGAAATTTGGTTACGGTTTCTTTCCCGTTATCCAACCGCTTCGGAACTTCAAATTGTTGTCGAAGAACTTCGTCAGCAAGAAAAATACGGCGGACAAAAAGTTCAGGATATTGTTTGGACATTGCTGAATACAAAAGAATTTTTGTGCCGGCACTGAAAAAATCTTGAACAAAAAATCCTGAACAAAAACAACAATTTGTTACAG
>JAISQH010000065.1 GCA_031274385.1 Planctomycetaceae bacterium
GCCGTTTTCCGAGACGATTTTACCGGTTTGCTGTGTATGATCGTATTCATACTTTGTGAGACGATCTTTATTGGCGGCTGTCAAATCATCGAGAATTTCTTCAAGAAGCCGATCATTGACATCATACGTGTAAGATGTAATTGTATCAAAACCATCATTGCCTTTGTCAAGTTTTTGTAACGTCCTGTTGCCGACAAGATCGTATTCCCATTCTTGGGTTTGATCCAACGTATCATCGTAATGATCGAATACTTCTTGAATCAAACGACCAGCAGTATCATACGTCCAACCGATCTCATTTTTCTGCGCATTACCGTTACCAAACCATTCGGTTGCGTATTCCTTGCGTCCCAAAAGGTCAAGTTTGTAATCAAATTGTGAAACACAATCATCGCCGGAAATGACATTTTACGTTTAAATTGCCTAATTTTCAAAGAACTTACAATATCCTACTACAAATTGGCACAATGTCAACTGGTGATATTTTTTATTTTCTTTTTTTTAATAATCAATCAGTAGTCACAGTAATGGCTCATCGCAATTTTGGAACAAATTTGTCATTTTTTGAATGCTACCGAAATGATAATTTACTTTGTTTTTCGTGACACCTTCTGAAAGTTATCACAATTTCGTTTATCGTACCGAAATCTTCAAGGCGATTCAAAACTTTCGGACAATCGCAGCTGCCGGAATACTTGCGCAACAAATACAATCTATTTATACTACAATTAATTCATATTCCAGTTTACTAGAAATATTGTATCTGTATGTTTGCTCAATTATAATTTTCCATTTTACTGTTCTTTCGTCCCTCAATCTTGTATCATATATTTTTTGTGTTGATGGTGTATTGGATAGTATTGAAAACTCTATGAACAAGCGAGATTGAGTACCGTTATTTTCATAAATTTTTCCGCTGAAAAGACACTCTTTATAAATATCTTTATATTCTATCGATAAGTGTTATGATCGGTATCTGTACGTGTCTCTTCACACACTAGTGAAATGGTAACATTTTCATTAAGAGGTATTTTTGAAAATAAAAACAAAATTTGTGCCATCTTTCCAACATTAATGGGATGATAATTAACCTCAACTATTGGATGGGACTGAAGCCAAACATGATATTCAGGAATTAACTTGAAGAACAAAATTATTAACAGAGGTATTGTAACGGCACTTTCCCAAAAATAAGTTTTTATATTGTTACATTTTGTCGTAAAAATATAAATCCCTGAAAAACAAGAATATTTTGATGAACATTTTTTGGAAAGTGCAGGACTAAAATAAAATATGAAAAAAGGACTTTCTCTGAAAATCCTTCATGTTCTTTGTGCCTTTGCGCGCTATTATGTAATAATATCTATTTTGAATCCGGCAACTCGAATGCGAAATTAGAGAAAACTCGAATTAACCCCATTTGAATAAAATATCGTAATTTGAATAAAATATTGTACATAAATTTTCCTTTTTGGAATAAAGTAACTTTAATTAAAAAACGAACACATTAATTTTACATGAAACAAAATCAGATGCCAACACAATTTTTGAATAAAAAAATAAAAAATTATTTTGGCGGTTCGGGTTGTTTGTTATTTTCGGGTTGTTGCCGTTCTTCGGGTCGGCGTTCTTCGGGTTTCCGTTCTGTTGTTCGGTCACGGCGTTGACCACGTTCACCGCTTCGTTCGGCATTTCGTTCGCCGCCTCGTTCGCTGTTTCGTTCACGATTTTCTCCGGACGGACGATTTTCGTTCGTTTTGAGTTCGTTCTGATCAGGATTTTCCGGTATTTCTTCTTTGGATTTTTGTTCTTTTTTCTCCTGATCCGGCGTTAGTTTCGGTAAGTCAATTTTGTCACGATGCGCCCAAGCACCAAGAACAACCGCATCACCCTCCTTGAGACCCTCCAAAATAACAACTTCCTTATCATTTGACTGACCGGTTTTGACTTCGATTTTGTCCCATTTTCCATCTTGAAAAGTGACTGCGTAAGTTTTACCGCCGTATTCGAAAACAGCCTGAACCGGTAAAACAAACGCATTGCGAATTTCGTTAACAGTAATTTTCGCTTCGGCAGTCAGCCCCGGTTTGATTCCTTCGGGAGGATCAAGAATGGAAATCGTCGTCATATATTCTTTCGACATGGAACCGCCCATCCAATTGCCCGGTTCAGGATAGTCGTTGACAACACGGACAATACCGCCGAAAACCTGATTGGGAAACGCTTCCAACCGGATACTTGCCGTTTGACCAACCTTAACCAATCGAATGTTGGCTTCATTAACAAGTCCCTTGACCTGCATCTGAGCCGGATCGGGAAGACGAAGCAAAATTTGCCGTTCGACCACTTTTTTTCCTTCCTTGATAAGGTCTTCGTCACCACCCCAACGCGGCATGTAATAAACAACCTGTCCATCTTGCGGAGCAACAATTCGACAAAGTTTTAACTGATTTTCCAAATGTTCCAATCGTTCTTCGTCAAGTTGAAGACTTTGTTTATCCGATTCCACTTTTGCCTGATTGGAAGCAATCGCCGCTTCATATTGGACAACATTTTTTTCTTTAGTATAAGTATTCAGAACTTCCAGTTTAAGTTTGGCAATATCTTTCGCATTAATTGCCTTATCCAATTCGATAATGTCGGCGGCAACTTTGGAATCTGTAACATAACCCCGTTCCAAAAGCCTTTTGTAAAACGCCAGATTATCCTCTTGCGTTCGAACGGATTCTTCGGCGGCAAAGATTTCGTTTTCGATGGTTTTCTTTTCCTCTTCGAACTTGCCCTTGAGATATTCCTGAAGCGTTAATTCGGCGGTTTTCAGATCAGCCTCAGATTGAGCCAGTTTCGATTTACTGGCAAGAACAGCAATCCGTTGTTTTGTAACATTTTCACGAAGAGTTGAGGAATCGAGTTCAACAAGGAGATCACCCTTTTTGACAACAGTTCCCTCAGGAACCACCGAAATAATGGTTAAACCGCCGGCACTTTCGACCTGACAACGGATTTCGACATTGCTTGCGCTGTCAACGCTGCCGCGTTCTAAAATTTCGTGAATAAATGTCTCTTTCCGAACCGTTGTCAGTTGCGGCGGATCGGCTTTCACCGAAACTTGAAGCCGTTTCCAACCGGCGTAGGTTGCCGCACCCAAAAGAGCAATCAAAAGCAAAAGGAAAAAAAACGTTTTGAGAATTTTTCCAGTACGTTCCGGCTTTTTCATAATTCTTGCAGTGGTAAAACAAAAGAATCGGACAAATGTAATCAAATCAGTATATCACAAAACCATTGCCGTAATCAACCCGTCAATCAGCCAAGTTGAAGATAAGTTACGTACAAAAGTACGAAAGGGAAAAAGATCGGCTTGAACCTTTTTCCCTTCTTTTTCAATTCTTTTTCCATAATAGATTGATATAAGGCAACTTCTAAAAACTCTTTTTTAACCACGAAAAACACAAAAAAACACGAAAGAATTTTTGTTATCACTTTTTTACGATAAACGATTGACTGCATTTGTAGCAATTGTATTTTTTGTGAAATTTCGTGTGTTTCGTGGGTTAGTATCAGTTGTTAGAAGTGCCTTTGTACGTCATGGTCTAATAATATTTATTTTGAATGTCGCAGTTCAATCGGGAATCAACCCGTTGCCGAAATCTGAAAATAATCAATATTTCATAGACGTAACGCTAATAAAAATTGCCGACTGTTTCGGCAAAAATTGCTAAAAACTGCCGAAATACCCGTCAATTTTTATGTCTTTTTGCCGAATCATCAACAACATTCTATTGAAATATACCGATTTTCCCGTAAAATAAGAATGAAATTTGCCGACAATTCCGGCAATTTTCATTGTTTTTTAACGGAAAATAGAGGAGAATTTCAATGGAACGGTTCAATATTGAGCGGAAGTTAAATTTGCAAAAGACGTTAGAACGAAAATCGGTCTTTCTTTTTGGTCCCCGGCAAACGGGTAAAAGTTGGCTTATTCGGCAAACTCTCGGAAAGGAATTGTCCTATAATCTTTTGGATTCGGATGTTATGCTCAAGTTGAGCCGGTCGCCCAACCTGATGCGGGAGGAAATGACCGAACAAACGCAACTCATCGTTATCGACGAAGTTCAACGTCTGCCGCAACTTCTTGAAACAGTGCATCTTATGATTGAAGAGTACGGAGTTCGATTCCTGTTGACGAGTTCGAGTGCCAGAAAACTGCGGCGGGGCGGTGTTAATTTATTGGGAGGCAGGGCGTTGCAACGGAATTTGCATCCCTTTGTTATGAAAGAACTTGAAGATCGATTTGATCTGTTGAAATCCATCAACATCGGTTTGTTGCCATCGATCTATTTTTCGAAGGATGCGGTGGAAGACCTCAAAGCCTATACGGGAGTTTATTTGAAGGAAGAGATTGCGGCTGAGGGATTAACGCGAAATCTTCCGGCGTTCAGCCGTTTTTTGACGGTTGCTGCTCTTTGCAATGCCCGGCAACTCAATATTTCGAAGATTGCCAACGATGCCCAAGTAGCGCGGACAACGATTCAGGAATATTTTGGGATACTTCGGGACACGTTGATCGGTTACGAATTACCGGCGTGGCGTGAAACGGTGAAGCGAAAAGCGGCGGTCAGTTCGAAGTTTTACCTTTTTGATACAGGTGTGGCGCGGATACTGCAAAACCGGTCGGAGATTCATGCCGGTACACCGGAGTTCGGCGATGCGTTGGAAACGTATTTCTGCCATGAATTGCGGTCTTACGCCGATTATTGCGGCGGAATGTCGTTACATTATTGGCGTTCGACAACCGGTTACGAAGTCGATTTTATTCTTGATGGTCGCGCGGCAATTGAGGTAAAGGGAACAGGTCAGATTCAACCGTGTGACTTGAAACCGCTCCGTGCACTTCGGGAGGAAAATTTGTTCGAAAAGTATATTGTCGTTTCGATGGACGACCGTCCCCGCCAAATTGACGGCATCCGCATCTATCCTTGGCGACAGTTTTTGGCAATGCTTTGGAACAACGAAATTTAATGACAAAAATTTTCCTTGTGTTCACATTCCGAAGTTTAAATGAGGCGGATGTCGATAAAACCGGTCATTGCGGTGAAAGGAGGTAATTGTCTATTTTGTTTTTCATGTTTGCGCGCAAAGACGCAAAGAATCAAACGAGCATCTTTATCATATTCGGTTATCAATTTCATTGTGGCGTTTTTTCATTTTAGAGGATTT
>JAISQH010000309.1 GCA_031274385.1 Planctomycetaceae bacterium
ACCTACCCAGCCTTTGGTCGCATGTTCAAACCGGTTTGCAAGCCGGCGGAACAAAATTCGGCAACAAAATTGTGAGTGTCGGTGTGGACACATGGGGAGTTGATTTTGCCTTACTCGGACGCGGTGACACCCTGCTCGGTAATCCCGTTTGTTACCGCGACGCCCGAACCGACGGCATCATGGAACTCGCCTTCAAAACCGTTTCCCGATCCGATATTTTTCGGCAAAGCGGTTTGCAATTCATGCAATTCAACACGCTTTATCAGTTCTTGGCAATGAAACAGAATCATTCGCCGTTATTTGATGTTGCGGAATCATTTCTTATGATGCCGGACTTGTTCCACTGGCTGCTCAGCGGAGTGAAAAGTAACGAATTTACCAATGCCACAACAACGCAGTTTTTTGATCCGATGAAAAACGATTGGGCGAAATCGTTACTCAAAGAGTTCGGATTGCCGACGGAGTTATTTTTGCCGGTTTCGCCTCCCGGCACCGTTTTGGGCTTGCTCCGAAAAAATCTGGCAACAGCAACAGGGTTGGCATCGGCAAAGGTCATTTTGCCCGGAACTCACGATACGGCATCCGCCGTCATGTCGGTTCCCGCAACACCGTCAAAATTCGGAAACAAAAATGACCGGATTGATTGGGCGTACATCAGTCTCGGAACTTGGGCGCTCATGGGGATTGAGTCACCGAAACCGATTGTCAATGAAACGGTTTCCGATCTGAATTTTACGAACGAAGGCGGTGTCGGCAACACCATGCGGATTCTCAAAAACATTTGCGGAATGTGGTTGCTTCAGGAATGTCGCCGAACCTGGAATCAGCAGGGGCACAAAGGTAAAACCGGTTTGCCGCTTGATTGGGAAGACCTGAATTGGTTGACGCAAGCCGCTAAACCGCTTGTTTCCTTTATTGATCCTGATGCGCGGGAATTTTTGGGACCGACGGACATGCCCAAAACGATTGTCGGATTTTGCCGTAAGACCAATCAAACGGTACCGGAAAGTGATGGAGCGATTCTTCGTTGTGCGTTGGACAGTATTGCGATGAAATTCCGGCACGCTCTTGAAATGTGCGAAACGATTTCGGGGTCTCGGATTGAAACAATTCATATTGTCGGCGGCGGTACAAAAAATCTCCAACTTTGCCAAGCGGCAGCGGATGCTTGCGGACGCCGGGTTGTTGCCGGACCGATTGAGGCGACCGCCATCGGTAATATTATGATGCAGGCGGTTGCTGCCGGAGATGTTGCCAACATCGAAGAAGCCCGGCAGGTGATCCGTTCAAGTTTTGAAGTTGTCGAATATCTGCCAACCGCCGAACATGTCACCGAATGGAATGACGCTTACGGTCGTTTTCTCGCTGTTCTCGGAAAATAAAAACAAAAGGGGACAATCGACTTGTTTCATTATTATTGTTATTGTCAACAGATTTTACAGATTCGTTTTTTATGAAAATCTGTTAAATCTGTATCATCTGTTGACAAAACTAAAAAACCATTACACACTTTTTCAAGTTTGGGAACAAGTCTAATATCAAAATGAAACGTTTTTAAGTGAGACCAAGTTTTTTTATCGGCGTGACATTCCGTTTGGAAAGAGCCGGTCAATTCCGGCGCGGTTTTCGGGTTGTTTTACTTTGACATCGAGGCGACCGTGATAAAAATGGCAAAGCGCAATTGCCAACGCATCAGCAACATCGGGCGGTTCGGGATAGGTTTCCAGACCGAGTTCCAACTTAATCGCGCGTTGAATCTGATCTTTTGTTGCTCGTCCGCTTCCGGTCAGAATTTTTTTAACTTTGGTTGCAGCGTAGGAAACGACATCAAGACCTGATTGATTTGCCGCCAAACAAATGCAACCGCGAGCATGTCCCATTAAGATAGCGGTTGTTGGTCGGTCGTAATGCGTATAAAGTTGTTCCATTGCAACGACATCGGGTGTGAACATTTTAACAACTTCCCGTACGCCGTCATAAATTTCTCCGACTTTAGCGGCAAGCGATTTTGATTGACTTCGTACGACACCGGCTTCGAGGAGGCGAACCTTGCCGCTTGAAACATCAATCACTCCATAACCCGTTGTGTTCAAACCGGGATCAATACCAAGAATTATTTTCATTTGTGACAAAATTTAATTAGTTATTGTTCTTTTTCTTTATCGTTTTTTTTCGGCTTGCCCTTTATCAATATACCCACAACATTACCGTTCCAACATAATGAAAATATCATTATGTTGCTCATTAAACAAGAGGAGCATGAAAAAATTGTCCGTTTGGCAAAATGATTTGAAAAATGATTTGAAAAAATTTTTTCAATATTTTAAAATAATCTATATTGACTTATGAGACAATTCTGTGTATTCTTAGCGGAAGTTATAAAAATTGGTATTGAAGTGAGTAGAATCAATTTTGATTTTGTACGTACATTGGTGCTGTTTTTTTGAAAAAGAAGCAGGTAAATTAGTTCCCAATCGTTTCAATTTTAGCCAATATTTGTTCCCATTTTAAGTA
>JAISQH010000325.1 GCA_031274385.1 Planctomycetaceae bacterium
ATCCTCGTTTTTCATTTTTAAAAATCCTCTAAAACGAAAAAATCGCCGCAATTAAATTGATAATTGGATACGATAAAGATACTCGTTTTGATTCTTTGCGTCTTTGCACGCAAATGAAATATAGACAGTTACCTTGGTAGTAGGCAAATGTTCCATTTTGTGCTTTGTTTTTTGCTGTCTGTTGACCGGTTTTCCGAATGAGTTATACTATGAGGGAAACGTCTCAAAATCAGGATTCATTGTGAAAAATGCGAAAACCACAACAAAGGACGGAATACTGTTTTTGATCCTCTTGGCAATTTATTGATACAATTGATTAAAAAATTTATGAAAACTCAGCAAAATCATCCGATAGCCATGATTGCGGTGGCGATTCTTGTTCTTTTGGTTGTTTTGGTCTACAACTCGATTCGGATTATCGATCCGGGTAACGTCGGAATTGTTGTCCGGCTCGGTGAAGCACAACCGGAAGCATTGGAAGAAGGAATTCATTTCGTTTTGCCGTTTGTTACCAAAGTGCAATCGCTCGATGTGAAAATTAAAAAGGCGGAAGTCAAAACTGCCGCCGCGTCCAAAGACTTGCAAACCGTCAATGCGGAAATTGTCGTCAATTACCGGATCGACAAAACAAAAGCCGTCACTCTTTACCGTGAAATCGGCGTCCTCTATCTGCCAACCGTCATCGAACCCGCTATTCAGGAATCGTTCAAAGCCGGTGCGGCAAAATATACCGCCGAAGCGTTAATTACAGAACGATCAACCGTCTCCACCGGAATCCGTGAATCCATCAGTTCACGGCTTCAACCCTTCGGCGTCATCATTGACGCGGTCAATATTACGAATTTTGATTTTTCGCAAGAATTTAACCGGGCTATCGAAGAAAAAATGACCGCCGAACAACGGGCGTTGCAGGCGGAAAAAGAATTGGAGCGATTCAAATTTGAAGCCCAGCAAGCAGTCGAAACAGCAAAAGGTGAAGCGGAAGCCATTATGGAAAAAGCAAAAGCGGAATCCGAAGCCTTGAACCTGAAAAAACAATACGTCACCACCGAATTGATCTGGCTTTCCGCCGTCGAAAAATGGGACGGTCAATTGCCCACTCATCTCTTTACCACGCCGCCGGTACCGGTTCTCAATACCGGAGATCAATAATTTTGCCGCCCTTGTATCTTGATCATGTCTGAATCACCGCTTTCTATTTTGGTTATTGACGATGATGAAAATCATGCCGATGTTGTGGTCGCAAGTCTCGAAAAACTTGGGGCGGATTGTGCGATTGCGCATTCGCAGAGTGATGCACTGGGAAAAGTACAATCCCGGTATTTCGACGTCATTATCACCGACCTGATGTTGGAACGTCAGGACAGCGGCATTGAAATTCTCAAATCTGTTAAACAAGTTTCCGAAGAAACCGAAGTCATTGTCGTAACCGGTCACAACTCCGTCGAAGTTGCAGTGGAAGCCATGCGGCAAGGAGCCTTCAATTATCTGCAAAAGCCGCTCGATTTGAAGCAGTTGCGAACCATTACCGAACGTGCCGGAGAAAGTTCCCGGCTCCGCCGGATTAATCGGGAACTCACGCAACGTCTCGATGAAAAATTCGGTTTTACCGGTGTTGTCGGCAACAGCCCGGAAATGCTCGCCGTTATCGAACGCCTCAAACGTGTGGCTCCAACCGACGCAACCGCTTTAATTCAAGGCGAAACCGGAACCGGTAAAGAACTTTTCGCTCAGTCGATTCACCAAAATAGTCCGCGAAAAAATAAACCGTTCGTCGCTCTTAATTGCGGGGCGTTGAGTGAACATATTTTGGAGAGTGAGTTATTCGGGCATGTCAAAGGGGCGTTCACCGATGCGTCGTCGGATCGGCTCGGTAAATTTGAATATGCCAACGGAGGAACCATCTTCCTCGACGAAGTCGGCGATATGCCGATGCCAACGCAAATCAAATTGTTACGGGTTCTCGAAAACGGCGAGGTCACGCGAGTAGGTTCCAACTCAGTTATCAAAATCAATGTTCGGATTCTTTCGGCAACAAACCGGAATCTTGAAGAAGCAATTATTTCAGGGACATTCCGGCAAGATTTGTATCACCGCCTCAAAGTTGTAACAATCCGAATCCCGCCGCTTCGTGATCGTGCTGCGGATATTCCGGTTTTATTGGATCATTTTTTGAAACAATTCTCAAAACGTTATGGAAAAACAATCAAAGGAATTGTCCCTGCAGTACGAAAAATTCTCTTCAACTTCGATTGGCCCGGCAATGTCCGGCAACTCCGTAATGTTGCGGAAAGTATGATTGTTGTTGATTACGATGGTTTGATTGACATGGATGATTTACCGGAAGAGATTGGCGGCGTGCTGACATTACCCGAATCCGCCCCCGCCACCGGGAACACCGAACCCGGTCTTCGCGAACTGGTCGGTAAACCGCTTGCTGAAATTGAGCGGCTCTTCATTCTGGAAACTCTGCAAGCCACCGCCGGAAACCGAGAAGAAACCGCACAAATACTCGGAATCGGAGAACGTACCCTTTACCGGAAGATCAAAGAATACGGAATCAGTAGTCAGTGACATTGTCTGAAACTTTGATGTCTGAACTTTGATTGAAGCTGATTGAATGATGGACTATGATTAATAATCAGGTAAATCAATTCAATCAGTTGCAATCAAAGTTCAGACAATTGCAATCAAAGTTCAGACAATGTGGTGATTAGAGAACTAACAATCAGATAAATTAATTCAATCACAAAAATCAAAGGTCAAAGATGCAAGAAATAATTAAGGAACAAATTAATTGTACAATTTATCCGTAGGGGCGACCCTTGCGGTCGCCCTCCTTGCGGTCGCCCTCCTTGCGGTCGCTCTCCTTGCGGTCGCCCTCCTTGCGGTCGCCCTGAATTGGTGATGGTTTGGGGCAACCGCAAGGGATTGCCTCTACAATAAAACCGAACGATTTTTCCACTTGATATTCCTATGATTTGGCGAACATCTGAAGAGTCGGCGTTATTGTCGGTGAGCCGCAGGGCGATGAATGACGAATTTGAGGCGGTGTTTCCTCGTTTGGATTTTCCGCAGGGCACCAAAGCGGCACTTGATGCGCTTGACGAAGTGGAACGTCTTGAACAGATATTATCTGTATTCCGTTTTGACAGCCGGATTCAGTACATTAATTTGACAGCCCATGAAACACCGGTTCGGCTTGACGACGAGTTATTTGATTTGATTGCTTTTTGTGTGGAGATTGCCGAAGCGACAGGCGGAGCCGTTGACATTACGAGCGGACTTCTTTGGAAGGTGTGGGGTTTTTCACGGCGGCAAGGGCGGATTCCTTCATCTTCGGAACTCGAAGCGGCGTTGGAAAATGTTGATTACCGGCTGCTCGAACTCAATCCCGAAACAAAAACAATCCGGTTCGGAAAAAAAGGTGTTGAATTGAATTTCGGTTGTGTTGGCAAGGGTTTTGCGTTGGACATTGCTGCACGAAAACTTCGGGAACAAGGTGTTGATCGATTTTTGTTTCAGGGCGGTTTGAGCAGTGTTTTGGCGGGCGGTTCCGGTTGGAAAATTGGTGTTGCGCATCCGATGCGTCCGGGGACACGGTTGGCGGAATTAACATTGAACGAGGAAGCGGTTGCGACATCCGGTTCGCAAAAGCAGTTTTTCAGGCACAACGGGCGTCGTTATTCTCATTTGATTGATCCGCGAACCGGTCAACCGGCGGAAAAAGTTCTTTCGGTTACAGTGCTTGCTCCGACGGGAACGCTTGCCGAACTTCTTTCGACGGCATTTTTTGTACTTGGTCTGGAGCCAACGGAAGAATACTGTACAAAACACCCGGAAATCGCTGCCGTTATGACAATTCCCACACCTAAACGAGCCGGTTTTGAAATCCGGTCATTCGGTTTCAACAACGAAAAACTACGCATCATTGATAGTGAATAGTT